>JANXWM010000626.1 GCA_025351145.1 Chitinophagaceae bacterium | reverse complement strand
CATCATTGCAGAGGTAGCAATTTCCAAAGAAAAAAAATTGGGCACCCGAATTCGTGCTGCATTAAGCTACCCAGCTGGAACAATTGACAGAAAGCATAATCTTTTGGTTCAATATGGTTACCTTATTTTTTATATCATGTTTATAATAATGTCTATTACTGGTTTAATTCTGGCATTTGAAGATGTTAAATTACTAGAGCCACTGGAACAACTTGCAAAAAACATTCACAGTATTGTACAATATGGGATGTATGCTTACATATTGATTCACATCATTGGAGTAATAAGGGCCGACCTAACAAAATACGGAGGTATTGTTAGCAGGATGATCAATGGGAATGTAAAAAATTAAAAAGAGGGTTTTATCCAACGCATGTTTAAAGAAAGAAACAAAATAGCTTCCTTACAGTATGTTACTGTATTAATTTGTTTTTTAATGAACATGTGTGATGGCATGGATGTGATGGTAATTTCATACACATCCAATGCTATCGGAAAAGAGTGGTCTATCGGCGCAGGTGATTTTGGTATTGTGTTCAGCATGGGTTTATTTGGTATGGCTTTAGGTGCTATGCTTCTTGCTTCAAGGGCCGATGTTTTTGGCAGAAAACCCATGATTATTCTCTGTGCATTTTTGATGGGTACCGGGGTATTTCTTACAGCTTTTGCACAATCATTACCACAGCTAATTCTCTTAAGGCTTTTTAGTGGCATTGGTATTGGCAGTATGCTTGCCTGCACTTCTACCATTACTGCCGAATATGCGCCGGAAAAAACAAAAAACTTTTGGGTAAGTTTTGTAATGGCAGGATACCCGGTTGGGGCAGTACTTTCAGGGCTGGTGGCTACCAAACTAATTGCTGCCAATGGGTGGCAGGCGATGTATTATTTTGCAGGTGCAGCTACATTACTAACCATTCCAATTATTATATTTTTTCTAAAAGAATCGCTGGAATTTTTACTAAAAGCCCAGCCGAAAAATGCATTACAAAAAGCCAATAAAATTTTAGCTGCCATGAAGCTTGAACTACTAAAAGAGCTCCCTGCTAAAGAAATAAAAAAAACAAAAAATACGGTAGTTATCTTATTTGACGGTAGCACTAAAAACTCAACCATACTGCTGTGGGCAGCATTTTTATTTTGCTTTGCCGCACTGTATTTTTTAACCAGCTGGATTCCAAAACTGGCATCAAATGCAGGCTTATCCCCATCATTATCCATCTATGCCGGAATCTTTTTTAACCTTGGGGCTTTTATAGGAATCATTACACAAGGCTATCTATCTGCAAAATTCGGACTAAGAAAAGTAATTTGTTTTTTTCTTATTGGTACAGCATTACTCATGATTTTGTTTGGGTTTTTCACAGGGCCAATTATGACCCTGATTCTATTTTGCCTAATTGGATTTGGAATTCAAGGGGGCTTTATTGGTTTGTATGCGGTAGCCGCAAGAATTTATCCTACAGAAATACGAAGTACAGGTATTGGCTGGGCCATTGGTTTTGGAAGATTGGGTGCCATACTGGGACCATTCGTTGGTGGCTTATTAATAAGTAGCGGGGCATCTTTGCAATTTAATTTTATTTCGTTTGCAATACCTGTTGCATTGGCAGGTATCATTACTCTATTTATTAAATCACCTGATGTAAGCTGAAATTATGAAGCAAGAAATTATTGGAGATATTGCACACCTGGCACATGTAGAAATGCTCACACCAAAATTGGAGGAAAGCACCCATTTTTTTACCGATATCATGGGTATGTCTGTAAGCGATACAAATGGTGATTCTGTTTATTTAAGGGCTTATGATGACTACGAACATCATACTTTAAAATTAACTGCCAGCAAGCAACCGGGCATGCGTCATTTTGCCTGGCGTGCAAAAAGTGAACAAGCTTTACAGAGAAGAGTAGCAGCAATAAAAAAAACTAATTTTGCTATCGGCTGGAATGAAGGTGATTTGGGTCATGGGCCATCATTCCAATATACTTCTCCCGATGGGCACCTGACAGAAATTTATTTTGAAACACAGAAATATAAATCGGGTATTAATGATACATCTGCATTAAAAAATACCGCAAGTAAATTCCCGGCAAGAGGCATAAATGTTCGCCGGATAGACCACCTGAATTTATTTGCAAAAGATGTACGTGCATTCAGAAATTTTCAATTAGAGAATTTAGGTGGAATGTTGACAGAAACTATTGTTGATAACCTCACCGACCAAAATCCAAAAGCAGTTTGGTTTGCGGTAAATTCAAAATCATATGATCTTGCAGTTACAGAAGACCATACTGGTATGACGGGCCGATTTCATCATGTAACCTATGCTACCAACAGCCGGGAAGAGGTATTGATAGCCGCGGATATTTGTTTGGAAAATGGTATTTATATAGAAACAGGGCCGCACAAGCATACCATACAGCAAACCTTCTTTTTATATGTGTATGAACCTGGTGGTAACCGTGTAGAAATTGCCAATACCACCGCCCGTTTAATTGTAGACCCGGATTATGAAACCGTTGTTTGGACACAGGAAGAAAGAAAGAAAGGGCAAGCGTGGGGGTTACCAACGGTACCAGCATTTCATACAAGAGGAACGCCAATGGCCGAGTAATAAATGACAAGAATTATTTTGAGCCGGACTGTAGAATATAAATCTGGCATCGTTGCGTCGCACTCTTGTACAGTTTGTTATTAATTCAGCAATCAGCGAAGGTTGATAAACAATGAACATTCATCAGAATCCATCAAAAATCACAACTAAACTTATCTGTTTATGAATAAAAAACTATTAGTAGTTGGCGCACATTCCGGCGATTTTGTTTGGCGTGCGGCAGGTACCATTGCCAAAGCCATTGAAGAAGGCGGCACTACATTAGTGATTGCCATGAGCTATGGCGAACGAGGTGAATCAGGTGAGTTATGGAAAGAAGATCCAAATCGTTCTGAAGAAAGTGTAAAAATTATACGCAGGGAACAAGCGCAAAAAGCTGCCGATATTATTGGCACCCCAATTCGGTTTTTAGATTGGGGCGATTACCCAATGTTACTTACAGATGAAAGAATAAAACAACTCACTAATATCATTGGCGATTTTGAACCAACTATAATTTTAACCCATTCAGAAAAGGATCCATTTAATCCCGACCATCCATTGGCATTCCAGGCTGTGCAAAGAGCAAGGCTGCTATCGTCAGGAGCAGGTGTTCCAAGTGCTTTTAAAAATATTGACCCTCCGGCATGGTATTCATTCGAACCACACCAGCCCGAGCTGTCAGGTTTTGTACCGGATACTTTTATAGACATCAG
>JANXWM010000625.1 GCA_025351145.1 Chitinophagaceae bacterium | reverse complement strand
ATACTCATTTCGTTTTTGTGGCTTGTATCTATAAACATTGCTGCTTATGCTCAAAATAAAATGATCATTCCGGGCTATACCGGCTATGCCGTTCCCGCAGAAGATGAAGACAAAATAGAAATGTTTAGTGTAAGTAATGGCCTTAGTAACTGGACAAACATTCATCAATCCATCTGGTACTGGAGCATGATTAAAAAGGCTGGCAGCATTGATATTTCCATCATTATTAAATCGGCAGCAGGTGCCCAATTACAGGTATCAGCAGCAGGCACAAAATTCATTATTGCAGTTCCTGCAGGCAAGGCTTTTAAAATAGTACATATTGGTAAGGTACAGGTACAGGATACAGGCACACTCACCATTAGTATAACCTGCAAAAAGAAAAATGGAGGTTCAATTGCAGATATTCAATCGCTGCAGTTAAACTGCAGTGCTGCCAATCAAGTATTTTTCAACAACAAAGAAAGGCGCAATGCTGCATCGGTTCATTTAATGTATCTATTGCCCGATTCAGCAAAGACCGTTTCGTTTTACAGCGAGGTTAAAGTTCCCAAAGGCTCGGATATTGTTCACAGCTATTTTATGGCCTGCGGTTTTGCTCGGGGTTATTTTGGTATGCAGGTAAACGGGCCAAATGAACGCCGGGTAATCTTCTCCGTTTGGGATGCAGGCAACGAAGCCGTTGACCGTAACAATGTGGCCGACAGCAACCGCGTAAAGCTGATAGCAAAAGGCGATAACGTTGTGGCTAGTGATTTTGGTAACGAAGGCACTGGCGGCCACAGCCATTTTATATATAACTGGAAAGCTGATTCTACTTACAAATTTCTTGTAACAGCAACGCCAGACAGTGCCAGTGCAACAACCATTTATGCCGCCTATTTCTTTGCGCCTGAATTAAAAGCCTGGAAATTTATTGCAGCATTCCGTTCAGCAAAAGACGGTGAATATCTGCATCACCTGTATTCTTTTGTAGAAGACTTTAGCGGCGTAAACGGCCAGCTTTACCGCAAAGCATTTTTTGGAAACCAGTGGGTACATGATGAAGAAAGTAAGTGGACCGAATTAACCAAATCAACTTTCTCCTGCGATGCAACAGGCCGTGCAAAAGATCGCATAGATTTTGGCGGCGGCGCTATCGACAATCAATTTTATTTGTGGAATGGTGGCTTTAAACCTGCCAATGTAAACTATGGTGATACACTAACCCGTTTTGAAAACAAAGAACACCCGGCTTATAATCTCTATCATCACCTGGACAGTGCAAAGCAGGCTGTAAAAGACAGTATGGAAATTTTGAATGCTGCTCACACAGGCAAGGTGGAAAAAATGCAACCGAAAAATGGCATGTATTATCAAATACTTGAAGAAGGAAAAGGGGATTTTGTTTCACTCAACGACACCGTAACCGTTTTCTATAAAGGCTCGATTTTAAAAGATGGTTACGTATTCAATGAAACAAAAGATGAACCTGCCACTTTCCCGCTGAACCGCCTTATCAAAGGCTGGCAGCTTGGGTTGCCGCTGTGCAAAGTTGGCGGCAAAATAAGGCTCATTATTCCTTCCGGGCTTGCATATTCTATACGCAGCAGGGCGAGTGATATACCGCCAAACAGTATCCTTGTTTTTGATATAACCGTGAAGGAAGTGAAGAAACAAATTTTAAGAACCTAAATTGCCGGCAAGTAATTCAAGAAACAATTTCATACCTTCTTTTTTCTTGTCATTCAGGTTGTAACTGATGTTATTACTGTAATAAATACCAAGGTCGTAAACAGCATTTTTATTCAGAGTAATCACCTCTGCAATATTTTTCAAACCTTCGGCATTTGCCTCATTAAAAAGACTGATAAATTCATCCGGCAATTTCTTATTAGCGATCCACGCAGCAAATACGAAAGGCAAGCCTGTAAAAGCTTTCCACGCAGCAGCAAGATCGTAAATATAAGGCGACACTTTTCTTTGCGCCAGCGCCCTGTCGCCAATTACCACTGCCGCCGTTGTTCCTTTTATATCGCTGATATAATCTTCTTTTGCATCTTCTAAAAGCGGGTCAATCTTCCAGTAATCCCGTAATAAAATTTTCGCAAGGCTTACCGATGTTTTGCTCTGGTAATCGAGCAATACTTTTTCAATTTTTTCCAACGGCACTTCGCTGAACAAACATACGCTTGCCACATCACCGTCGGCACCAATGCAGTAATCAGTTACAATATTCCACTCCGGCAAACGCGGAATAATAGCCACCGGCACAAGCCCCACATCAATCGTTCCATCAACCAGCATGGCCGCAATATTCGACGGGTAATCTTCTACCAGTTCAACCTGCTCCATCAGTTTCGCCGAACGTTTTATACCGTACAATAAAGGCTTCGTATTCAAATAACTTACCGCGCCAACTTTTATCTTCTCCAATTCGTCTATTTTTGCGTGCAAAGAAAAAGGATTTTTATTGAACCGGGCTTTAGGTATTTCATGGCATCGCCGCTTGCGTCGCACTCTTGTACGGTTGAAACAGTATTCAGCTGCAGGCTGCAAGCGCAAGCTCTAAGCAAAGAACACAACCACTTGCAGGTGCAGCCAAAAGCTCACAGCTATTCTGGAGTACAAGAGTGCGACGCAAGAGAAGCATCATAGCATTGCAACTGCTGGGTTCATCATTTGCCTTATTTCTTTTAATCTTTACAAACAACAAACCGGATAATGGAGCTTAACAGTTTAACCGCAATTTCCCCGATAGATGGGCGCTACCGCAAACAGGTGTCGCAGCTTGACGAATTTTTTTCTGAATATGCACTGATGAAGTACCGCGTAATTGTGGAGATAGAATATTTTTTATTCCTGAACGAGAAGCGGTTTTTTAAACTTTCGCCAAAGGCAAAGCTGCAGTTGAAACAGGTTGCTGAAAATTTTTCGCTTGATGATGCGCAACAAATAAAACATATTGAAGCTACTACCAACCACGATGTAAAAGCGGTTGAATATTTTTTAAAACAGCAATTAGAAAAAGCAGGCGCTGTTGATGCAAAAGAGTGGATACACTTTGGCCTCACTTCGCAGGACATCAATAATACCAGCATCCCGCTTAGCTGGAAGCACTGCATGGAACATGAATATCTGCCTTCTGTGATGAACCTGCAG
>JANXWM010000623.1 GCA_025351145.1 Chitinophagaceae bacterium | reverse complement strand
CTTTCAAAGCTGGCAGTTTAAAACGCTGGAAGCAAAGCTGGGCCTGCAGTTTGAAGAACGCTATGGTAAAGAATATTATACCTCGCAATTAAAGCAGCCAGAAATAAACAAAATAAAAAATGCAGAGAACGAAAGGTCGCTGCTCTCGGTTGTAAACCAATGGCTGGAGCGCATGCCGTATTTTGACAACAACGATCACTGGAAAGATTTTACTGCAATGCACCCGGAAGAGGGCCTGCACCCTTACTGGAATACATACAGGGCCTGCTACAGCAACAGCCTTGCCGAAGCGGAGCGCAATAATCTGCAGGCATTTAATGATATTTTTATAGAAGGAAAAATGAGTGGCCAATTATCTGCCAAAGCAAGCAGGGCTGCATTGTTCATCATGCTCTACCGCGGTTACCCTATGATGCATTTGCCTTTTGAATTGCTAAACAGTTTGCTTGAAATTGATGAGCAAATGAGCACCTGGCGTTACCGCCACATGAACATGGTGCAGCGCATGATTGGCACACGCATTGGCACAGGCGGCAGCAGCGGAAAGGATTACCTGCGTGCAGCGCTCGATAAACATTATATTTTTAAAGAGTTTGCCGGCCTTACCAGTTTTCTTATCGAACGTAGCAAACTGCCTGCATTACCCGCCACGCTTATACGCAACCTTAGTTTTAATATGTAGAAGTTTTTTTTGGGCCGGGCAATGGATCTTTACTGATCGTTCCTTGCGTCGCACACTTGTACGTTAAGAACGTTCTTGAACTATGGTTCACAAGTTCCAAAGGTTCGCACGCCCTTTGCTTCTAACAACTTTGTGAACTTGTAAATCCGTGAACTTTGGAACTGCTGCTGTACATTCCAAACGTACAAGAGTGCGAAGCAACAAAAGCTTCATAGCAGTACTTCTGCCGGGTCAATAAAATTTATTATGGTATAGATGAAACTATTTCACCAAGTTCTTTATCTATATGGCCATACTTGCCGTATTCTACTACACGGCCTATTTCTTTGCCATCTTTCATTACTATAAACGTGGGAGAATTTGTAATATTAAATGCAGTGCGAAGATTGTTAAGGGCCATTTTCCCCCTTTCTATACCAATGAGTGTAACATTGGTAGCCGGGTAATCTGATTTATCTGCCAACCGAAAAAAGACAGGCAGCAGGTTTTGCGAATCCTCGCACCAGGTTCCAAAGAAAACGACAATTTGAAATTTTGTTCCATTCTTCTGAAAGGCCTGCACAGCCTGCTCATTGGCCTGCCCTAATTGATAATTCTGTTGAAACCATTTAAACGAAGTATCTGTATCAATATCTGCCCGGGTGAGTAAACCTTTTAACACTTTGGCTCCATTTTCTTTGTCGGTACTTATCTCGTAGGTTTTTGTTTGTGCATAACAACCCAACGACAAAAAGAAACAAAATGAAAAAGCAAAAACAATTAAAGCAGCTGATTTTTTCATGCGCCTAAGATAGCTTTCCATTCTAAAAGAAAGCCCCTGAATTTTGTTAAAGATTGAAGGAGCTGCATGTGCAGATCGGCTTTTTGTTTGTTGTCTTTAAGGTATTGTTTTGCACCCTCTATTGAAAATTTTCGCTGGCGCAGCAGGAAGTAAATCAATTCAAGGTTCTTTACATCTTCCGGGCGGAAGAGCCTGTCGCCTTTACGGGTTTTACGTGGTTTTAAAATGTCGAATTCATTCTCCCAGAAGCGGACAAGGGAAGCATTTACATGAAACCATCCGGCTACTTCGCTGATGGCATAATATTGTTTTTTAAAAAGTGTTTCATCATCAGGTATTTCAACCATAACCAAATCGGCATCCATGTCTTTAAACGACATACGGCCACGTTTGCCGGGTGGCTTAGGTTCTTTTATTTTTTTTCTGTGCTGAATAACAGTTACTGTTTCTGCCGCTTCAGTTTCAGGTTTGGCAGAGGCAGTAGCTACAGGGTTTTCAACCAAAGGCAAGGGAGTTTCCTTTGCACCGGTAACGGCTTTGGCTCCATTATCCTGCGGTTTTGCAGTTTCAAATGCTGCGAAGAGATCTAATTGCTGCATACTGTAAAAATATAACGAATATTGCTGCAAAAAGTTGCAGGTTAAATCATGTGAAAAAATTGTGCAGTGCTTTGAATAGAACCATGGCTGCACATGTATTTTGACAGCATCAAATTTTCGATTATTTTCGGTATATGACAGAGGTTTATATTCTTATTACCGGCATTTTTATAATGCTGTTATTCATTGCATTTTTTACGGGTATCGAAATTGCATTTGTAAATGCAAACCGTTTAGGCATAGAGCTGAAAAAGAAGCAGGGAAAACGGAGCGCTATTATTATGTCGCGGTTTATGGAGCAGCCTTCCCGGTTTATTGGGGCCTGCTTTGTTGGGTTTAATTTATTCCTTGTTTTATATGGGCTGCTCTTTAGCGAGCTGATGAAAACCACACTTCCTGTAAATAATCCCTATGGCAAATTATTTATTGATACATCCTTTTCCTGGATCGTTGTTATAGTGGTGGGGATATTTTTACCTAAAGCCATTTTCAGGGCCAAGAGTGATTCGCTGTTAAGTTTTTTTGCAACGTTAAGCAGTTTCTTTTATGATCTTTTCGACTGGCTGGCACTATTGTTTATACGGGCTTCGGAGGGTATTTTAAAATACCTGTTCAATGTGCGTATTAAGATAAGCGATGAACATTTCTCCATGGTCGATCTTGATCATTTTATGCAGCAGAACAATGAACAGGAGGAAAGCGGCCAGGATATGAACAGGGAACTTTTGCAAAATGCATTATCACTGCCTGGCATAAAAATTCGTCAGTGCCTCGTACCAAGAACAGAAATAGAGGCGGTAGATGTAAATACCAGTATACTGGAAGCACGCAAAAAGTTTGAAGAAACAAAGCTTAGCAAGATTATTGTGTACGAAGGCAATATCGATAATATACTGGGCTATATTCACCAGTTAGACCTTTTTAAAAAGCCTGCCGAACTTAAGCCGGTTATTCTTCCCATATCTGTAGTGCCCGAAAGCATGAGCGCCACAGACCTCATCAATAAGTTTACAAAAGAACGTAAAAGTATAGCATGGGTAATTGATGAGTTTGGCGGTACTGCAGGTATCATTACTATGGAAGATGTGCTGGAAGAAATTTTCGGTGAAATTAAAGACGAGTACGATGAGGAAGAATTTGTAGAAAAGCAGCTTTCTGAAAACGAGTACATTTTATCCGGCAGGCTGGAACTGGATTACCTCAAAGAAAAATACGATTTCGAATTCCCCGATAACGAATCAGAAACTCTGTCGGGTTATATTATTAACGAGCACGAAACCATTCCCAAACCCAAAGAACGAATTATAATAGACCGGTACGAATTCGACATCCTCAATGTTAGCGATACCCGTATTGAAATGGTAAAAATGAAAGTGCTGCGATAGGTCTTTCCTATAAAAAAATCAAAATAATTTCTGCAACTGCACCCGCATGTATATTTTGATAGTGCTACCAGTTACCTTTGCGCCTTCACAAAAGTTAATCAACAAATATGGCAAGTGGTTTTTTTGAACGAAGGAGCAGCGGCAAAGCAGAAATGAGTTTTGTAGATCACCTTGAAGAACTGCGCTGGCATATAGTACGTTCTGTAATGGCAATACTGGTTTTGGCTGCAGTTATCTGGTTCAATATTCAATGGGTTTTCGATAACGTAATCGCAGGCCCCATCAATCCCAATTTTATCAGCTACCGCGTTATCTGCAATCTAAGCCATTCGCTTAATCTTGGCGATAAGCTCTGCCTTCCGCCTGTGAGCGTTAATATGCAAACTACTACTTTTGGCGGCCAGTTTTTTGGTAGTTTCAGCATTGCATTTGTGGGTGGTTTAATTGCGGCCTTCCCTTATATTTTCTGGGAGTTCTGGCGTTTTGTAAAACCTGCTTTAAAACCAAACGAAGTAAAAGGAACCAGGTTCGTAATTTTTTGGGTATCATTTTTCTTCTTTCTCGGTTCTGCATTTGGGTATTTGGTGCTTGGGCCGTTCACCTTTAACTTTCTTGCCAACTTCCAGATAAGCGGGTTAAACATGATTACCACCAAGCCCACCATCAACGATTATTTAGACAACCTCACCAATCTTATACTTGGTTGCGGTATTGCATTCGAAATGCCCGTACTTTCTTATGCCTTAACAAAAATGGGTATCATTACGCCAACATTTCTTAAGCGTACACGTAAATACGCGGTGGTGGTAATTCTTATTCTTGCAGCCATTATTACCCCAAGCCCCGATTGGTATAGCCAAACAATTGTATTCATTCCTTTGTTTTCTCTGTACGAGTTATCTGTTTGGGTTTCGGCAAGGGTATATAAAGAGCAGGAAAGAAAAGATAAAGAAGAATGGAGTTAAACAACAGCAATACATTTTATTAACCGGGCAATAGTTCTTTGGGCATCGCCTCTTGCGTCGCACTCTTGTACATTCGGAACAAAAGGCAACAAGGCAAAGAGGCAACAGGCAAATAGTTTCGATTGTATTGTTCACTGTTCATTCTTAATCAGAATGTACAAGAGTGCGACGCAACAAAAGCTTCATAGCAGTACTGCCTTATGGCCTAAAAAATTCATGCCTAAAATTCTAAAAATATGGATACCATATTCGATCTTACCAAACCCGTTGCGATTGGTTGCGACCATGCAGGGTTTGAATATAAAGAAGCTATAAAAAAATGGCTCGGCGACAGAGGTTTGCAGGTAAAAGATTTTGGTACTACTTCGCCCGATTCAGTTGACTATCCTGATTTTGCCCACCCAACCGCATCGTTTGTTGAAAGTGGCGAAGCAGCCTTTGGCATATTGCTTTGCGGCTCTGCAAACGGCGTGGCCATGACGGCTAACAAACATCAGCATATTCGCGCCGCACTTTGCTGGCAGGGTGAAGTGGCGAAAGTGGTGCGCCAGCACAATGACGCAAATATTATTTGTTTGCCCGCAAGGTTTGTAGCATTGCCGCTTGCATTAGATATGATTGAAGTATTTATGAATACCCCATTTGAAGGGGGCCGCCACGAAAGAAGGGTTAACAAAATGGCGTGCATGTAATAAATAAACTATGAAAAAAATCATCCTCTTATTTGCCCTTGCAGGCACAATAACAGGCTTTGCCCAAAGCGCCAAAAAGTTAGAAAAAATTGTTTCTGGAATTACAGCAGAAGACCTGAAAGATAAACTAACCGTTATTGCCGGTGCACCCATGGAAGGCCGCGAAACAGCCACTCCCGGTCAAAAAAAAGCAGCAGCATATATTGAAAATTATTTTAAGGAATTAGGGTTAGAGCCGGGAACAAAAGATGGTTACCAGATGAATTTTTCTGTGTTCCAGGATTCTGTTGCATCGTCTTCACTTAAAGTAAATGAAACCAGTTTCAATGTAAGTACAGATTATGCTTTAAGCCCTTTTTCGTTGGTTGGCGGAACCTGGAACGATGACGGTATTGTGTTTGCCGGTTTTGGTATAGTTGATTCCCGCACCAATGATTATAAAGAAATCAATGTAAAAAATAAATGGGTTGCTGTGGCAGAAGGTACACTTGGGGATGCAGATAAAGCAGCAGGTACAGTATCGTATAGTAATAACGATCCTGCATCAAATTATATGAAGATGGCCCAGGCAAAAGCAAATGGTGCAAAGGGTTTAATCATTATTGCAAAAGATTTCCCCCGCAG
>JANXWM010000586.1 GCA_025351145.1 Chitinophagaceae bacterium | reverse complement strand
AATTGTTACATAATCTTTAGCCCTTTTGCCAGGGCTGGTAGTTTGTTTTGATGTTTGCATAAAAAAAAATTTAGTTCATGCAAAGCAAAGCCTCTTCAATTTTGATGAGGCTTACAAACTACCGAAGGTTTAGTACAACATTGGGTTTTATACAAGTTGGGCTTGACATTGTAACATCAGCAAATTGCAAATCCCAGCATCAGTTCCAGCCGACGAATGTCTATCAGCTTTTGTACTTAACTTCATCAATATATTTTCAATCAGCAGCGGTTGCAGGCAGAGGGAATTCTAATTCTACACCTGCCCGTTAATTGCAAGCCGCATTAACCATGATAACTTAAAACTAACTGGATAATTTATTCATGTATTTTAAAACCAAATGAAATGGATAATACAAGAGTTTACAGAATGTTATTTTCCAGCGTCTATCCCTTGTATATAAAAAAAGCAGAGAAAAAGGGACGCACAAAAAATGAGGTTGATGCTATTATATTCTGGCTAACGGGTTACAATGCACAAACATTGCAAAAGCAAATTGACAAGAAAAGTGATTTTGAAACATTTTTCGCAGAGGTGCCTGCCCTTAATCCGAATGTTGCAAAAATTACAGGTGTAATTTGTGGGTATCGTGTAGAAGCAATTGAAGACAAGCTTATGCAAAAGGTTCGTTATTTAGATAAATTGGTTGATGAATTAGCAAAGGGAAAAGCTATGGAGAAAATTTTAAGAAGTTAATTTTTATAAGCATTCATCCCGCTTCGTGTACACGAACTATCGGCTTCAATCTTCACTGCGGTTAAAGCCCAATATATAATCCAACCGTACAAGAGTGCGACGCAACCAAAGCTTCATGTCTGCTATTGGCTTGGTTTAAAAAATGTATTTATACGTTGTAAAAAGAGAAGGCTGCTGTTTAAGGATTAAACTTTACCACTTCAAAGTTGGAACCTGTTACCCGCAGCAGCTCACGCAGTTCATCGTTGTTCCAGCGCTCATCAGGTGCGCCGCTGATGTACATATTGGTGCCAATATCGGCGAGCATTAAACCATACTTTTTCATGGCCGTTAATATAACCTGGTTGTGCGGGGAAAAGGTGCTGATATCGTAGTTGGCTTTCAGCCTAATGCGTGCACCAAAAGGCAGCGATGCATGCTGCAAACCGGTGCTGCTGGTTTTATGCCGTGCCGGATAAATATAACCGGGATACACATTGTTGCTGGCCAATGTAAAACGAATAGCATGATCGATGGTGCCTTTTAAAACTTCTTCATAACGCACAAGTCCGGCAAAGATGGGCAGGCCCGCAGCATCGGCGGAGGTCCAGCCTTTTGGGCGCAGCGCATTACTGTTTAAATGAAAGATAGCGCCAGACGATGCTTCCCAATGATCCACGTTTAAGCTGGCATTGTATAATTCGTACAAAATACCGCTGTCTTTATCAATGGCAATTACATGCGAATCGCCGCTGCCATTGCCTTCTATGGGTGCAGTAAGCGGTATAGCATAAGGGCCTTTGTCGCTTTCGCTTCCATAGTTGCCATCGTAACCATTGGCCCTGAATTTTACGGAATACTTTTGCTGGCTGCCGCATACCACCACATAAGGAATACCGATTGGTGCGCCAAGCCATGTGCCGCTGCCAAAATCTGTTTTCACCGGCCATGTACTAAAGCCTGCAATAATAGCCGTATTGTAAGCATCAACGGGCCTGGCCGATATATCTGTGTTCCATGCATTGTTTGCCGGAAAGATCGCGATGTTCTCTGCATCTGCTAACGTTGCGGTGCATGCCTGCTGCTGATTTTGAACACCTGCGGCGGAAATATTTTGGTGATTGTTTTCTTTACTGCAGGCAACTGCAAGTGTAAAAAATAAGGCGGGAAGACAAATTGGATTTCTCATAAAATTGTTTTTTTCAAAAGCAGAAATAATTATGCCAGTTATGCCCGTTGCCCCTGCTGTAGTTTTATTTAATGGGGTAATAAGCAGAAATTAATTGACCGGACAGGGGCATTTCATGGCATCAACTGTTGCGTCGCACTCTTGTACAGCAGAACATGAAGCATCAAAAAAATACATAATTTTTACCTTCAAAATATTCATGCTGCATTTAAAACCATTGTCATTATTTTTGAAGCGCAGATTAAATATCAGATTAACATGGTTGAAAAAAGATATATCCTTAGCAAAGAAGTAGCAGAACAAAAACTGCACCGCCTTGCACTGGAAGTTGCCGAGCACCTGAGTGGCGATGAAGCGCCTTTGATACTGATTGGCATCCGCAACAGTGGTACTGTGGTTGCGGAAAAAATAGGGGCTTACCTGCAACCTTTTATCAGCACGCCATTAGAAATCATTTCTGTAAGTTTTGACAAGCATTTACCCAAAGAAATTGTGCTGAGCAAAGAGATTGATTTTACCGATAAAAATGTATTGCTTATAGATGATGTAAGCAACAGCGGCAAAACATTATTGTATGCTTTAAAACCTTTGCTAAACTTTTATCCACACCGGATACAAACAATTGTGCTGATAGAAAGGATGCACAAACTTTTTCCTATTAAACCGGACTATGTTGGCTTATCTGTGGCCACAACCATGGATGACCATATTCATGTAGAGGTAACTGAGAGTGAAGTAACAGGAGCTTATATTGAATAGCAAGGGTATTTGTACTGGCTGTTTAAAGCTCATAAAATATTCAACATTACAAGTGTGCGATGCAACAGTTGATGCTATAAAAAACTTCAGCCGGGTTCATAATAATTTCCTGAATTAAAATCATGAATTATGTGTAAACTTGCCACTCTAATTTAAACGCTTAAAATATGGACGCAGCAATCGAAACACAGGTTAATACCTGGCTTAACGGAAATTACGACCAGGATACCAAAGACGAAATTTTACGCCTTCAAAAAGACAGCCCGGATGAACTGGCAGAAAGTTTTTACCGCAGCCTTGAATTTGGTACCGGTGGTATTCGCGGGTTAATGGGCGTTGGCCCCAACCGTATGAATAAATACACCATTGGTGTGGCTACGCAAGGTTTTGCAAATTACCTGAACAAAACGTTCCCCGGCGCTGAAATTAAGATGGCGATTGCCCATGACTGCCGCAATAACAGCCGTTTTTTTGCTGAAACAACAGCGAATGTTTTTGCTGCCAATGGCATAAAAGTTTTTTTATTCGATGCGCTGCGCCCCACGCCTGAACTGAGTTTCGCTATCCGTCACCTCGGTTGTAATGGTGGTGTTGTTTGTACGGCCTCACATAATCCCAAAGAATACAATGGCTATAAAGCTTACTGGAATGATGGCGGTCAGTTGGTCCCCCCGCACGATAAAAATGTGATTCGTGAAGTGGAAGCCGTTGCCACTGTTGACGATGTAAAATGGAGCGGCGGTGAAGCCAACATTACCATCATTGGCAAAGAGGTGGATGCGGAATATATTAAGATGGTAAAAAGCCTGAGCGTTTACCCGGAGGTAATTGCAAAGCAGCACGATCTTAAAATTGTTTATACGTCTATTCACGGCAGCGGCATTATGCTGGTGCCACAAGTGCTGGAAACATTTGGGTTTACCAATGTTACCATTGTTGATGAACAGGCAAAACCCGATGGTAATTTTCCAACGGTGGTTTATCCCAACCCGGAAGAAGCAGAGGCCATGAGCATTGGTTTAAAGAAAGCAAAAGAACTGGATGCGGATATTTTATTAGGTACCGATCCTGATGCTGACCGTGTGGGTATTGCCATAAAAAATAATAAAGGTGAATGGGTGCTCATGAACGGTAACCAAACCGCCGTGCTTGCATTCACATACATGATGGAAGCCCGAAAGGCAAAGGGTTTGGCGCAGGCGAATGATATGGTGGTAAAGACGATTGTTACCACCGATATGATCAATGAAGTGGCTAAACAAAACAATGTTGCCTGCTATGATGTGCTCACCGGTTTTAAATGGATTGCAGAACTGATAAAGGAAAAAGAAGGCAAAGAAAGTTATGTAATTGGCGGCGAAGAAAGTTTTGGTATGATGATCGGCGACCAGGTGCGTGATAAAGACGCCGTGAGCGCCGTTGCCTTTTTAAGTGAGATGGCGGCTTATGAAAAGAACAACAATAAACTGCTGTACGATAAACTGATTGAGTTGTATATACAGTATGGTTTTTATCTTGAGCACCTGATAAGTATTACCAAAAAAGGTATGCGCGGACAGGAAGAAATTGCGGAGATGATGCAGAGCTACCGTAACAACCCGCCATCGGTGATTAATGGCGTTAAAGTATTGCAGTTGCTGGATTACCAGCTGCAGGTAGGTAAGAATATACAGAGCGGCGAAACATGGGATATCAGTTTACCAAAGAGCAACGTGCTACAGTTTTTACTTGAAGATGGCACTAAAATTTCTGCTCGTCCAAGTGGCACAGAACCAAAAATTAAATTCTATTTCAGCGTTAATACAAAGCTTGCAAATAAGGAAGAATATGATGCAACATACGCATCGCTAATGGCAAGAATAAAAGGTATTATTGATGACATGAAACTGAAATAAACAAACTCAATGTTTAAGAAAAAAAGAAATGCTGCCCATGTTTATTGGCAGCATTTTTATTTAAAGCTTATTGTTTTTTTGAGCCAGAGGACAGGAATGCTATGATGCTTCTCTTGCGTCGCACACTTGTACGCTGGTAATTTTATTGAACTGCCCAGGCGAAGATCGAAGCAATGAAGAAGTCAGACTATTGTTAATCACTATTGTCAAGATTCAAATGCTGGTGATAAGCACCCGCGGCAATGTGCATGGCAAAAGCGGCTATTGCTGTATCTTTAAGAATGTTGATTAATGCCATAGTCTTCATTTCATGGTCGCCGGCATTTAGATAATTAGGTACATGAATGGTAAGTACAAAAAGCATCAACAGCGCTGAAAGAAGGTAACCTGCTGCTTTTACCATATTGTTGGTAATTAGTGCAATGCCCACAAGTATAAAAGCAGTACCTGTAAAATAAGCCCATAAAATACCACCGGGCAGGCTTGGCGGAACATAAACAAGCAGGTCGTGGGGATTGAAGAAATGAAAAGTTCCAAAAATTATCATCACCACTGCTAATAAATAAATGGCGATTCTTGAAAGAATGTGATAATGTTTCATAATTGCAGTTTTAATATATTAAAAGTAATTTATAAAGCAGGCCGGGGTTATGATGCTGATCATATTTTATGCTGATTAGTATCAGCTTAAGCTGCTTTCTACGCTTTGGTAAAAGCTGCATAAAGTTTAGAAAGTACAAGAGTGCGACGCAACGAAAGCTTCATCATTGAACTGCTGTTGGGCTACAAATAAAAACCACTGGTCAAAATAATTTTAATGACTTGCTGGTTTTTGTATCTTTCGTTTCTTATTAAAACTAAACTACCATGAGAAGAATTTTTATTTCAGCCTGTATGCTTTTAGTGTTTGGTAATTTTGCAAACAATTTATTTGCGCAAACTGCTGCAGCGGCCGACTCTGCGGGCAGCGCCATACCAAAGCCTGATAAGTTTGTAACCAAACACAGCATTAAGATCGATAACAAACTCATTAGCTACACAGCGATCGTAGGAACCATTATTATTAAGAATGAAAAGGACGAACCCATTGCTTCAATCGGCTATACGGCTTATACAAAAGACGGCGAAACGGACATGAGTAAAAGGCCAGTTACTTTCTCGTATAATGGCGGGCCGGGCTCGTCTTCTATGTGGCTGCACATGGGTATTATGGGGCCAAGAAGGGTAGTGGTAAACGATCCTTCGCCGAATGGACCGGCACCATATAAAGTAGAAGATAATAATTACAGCATTCTTGATGTATCGGATATTGTAATGATCGATCCTGTGGGTACGGGTTTAAGCCGTGCCGTGGGCAAAGCAAAGAACACAGACTTTTGGGGCGTTGATGCTGATATAAAATCGGTGAGCCAGTTTATAAAAGGTTATGTAAACGATAACGACAGATGGAACTCTCCAAAATACCTGCTGGGCGAGAGTTATGGCACGTTTCGCTCTGCAGGTGTAGCCGATTTTCTGCAGGATAATTTTGGTATTTCTGTAAACGGTATCGTGCTTGTGTCGAATGTTTTGGATATACGCACTTTGTCTTTTCAGCCCGGCGATGATCTGCCTTTTGTGGTAAACCTTCCTACTTATGCAGCTACTTCCTGGTATCATAATAAAGTTGCCAACAAACCTGCAAGCCTCGATGCGTTTTTAAAAGAAGTGCGTGCATTTGCTTTTGGTGAGTATGCTGCTGCTTTATTAAAAGGTGATCAGTTGAGCGCCGATGACAGGGAGAAAATTTTAAACAAACTTGTTGCTTACACTGGCTTAAGCAAAGACTATTGGGATAAGGCAAACCTGCGTGTAATACAGCCCCAGTTTTCGCAGGAGTTGTTGCGTAATTCAGGCATTGCTGTAGGCCGTTTAGATTCAAGGTACAAAGGCATTGCACAGGATCAGTTGGGCGAATATGCTTTTTATGATCCGCAGTCGTCTGACATTAGCCCGGCATTTATTTCTGCATTCATGAACTATTATACCACCGAATTAAAAGTAAGCAAAGACAAAACATACAATACGGGTGCTTATGTTTTCCCGGATTTTAAATGGGACTGGAAACATGCCCGCAGCCAGGGATTATTTGGCGATGCTTCTACGCCAAATACCGGCCCCGATTTATTAAATGCCATGTCCAGCAACCCACTGATGAAAGTGATGGTGCTGAATGGTGTGTACGATTTGGCAACCCCGTTTGCCGGAACAGAATATACTTTCGATCACCTTGGCCTGGATAAAAAAATCAAGAGCAATATCACGCTTAAATACTACGAAGCAGGCCACATGATGTATGTGAATAACACTGCTGCCGCTGCGTTTAAGAAAGATGTTTCTGATTTTATTACAGGTGCGTTGAAATAAATTTTAGTACAACATGTAAACCGCAGCATCATAAAAGGTGCTGCGGTTTTTATGCAGGTTAGCCAATAAATATATTTGTTACAAGCTACAGTGCTACTATTAAACATCGTTGTGTCACTCACTTGTACGGCAGGAACACTATGGACCATTTAAGCGAAGAAATAACAATTTAGAACTGCAGTTAATTGGAATTAACAGGCCAAATATACGCTTCGGTTAAAGCTGAATAAAGTATCTGATCGTACAAGAGTGCCCTTCATCTGCCCTCAGGATAAACTGTGCAAATAAAGCGAAGTACCGGCGATGCTGTTTGGAACAAAAAAGAGTACATTTTAGCAAGCTAAAACGTACTCTTTTTATTTAGGCGTGTTTTACAAATTACATTTGAACAACCTGCGACCTTAACGTTTCAACGATTGCACCTATGCGGCCAATTAAATTGTCGGGGATTGCATTTTTATGTGCCCCAATTACAAGGTCTGCAATAAATGCATCGAAATCATCACCTGCAGCTTTGCCATTCATACGCGAATTGGTTGCAGGGTTGTGTGCGTCCGTCATGTTTAATCCTTTGTAAGTAAAATTCTTTGATCCTGTTGCTACGCAAAAGAAATCTGTAAGGTTTAAACTTAATTCCTGGAAGCCTGAAAGGTTACCCGCGCCTACTTCTGATAACAAAACACTGAAGTACGGATTGATTGCAGTATCTGCTGCAATAACAAAAATGGTACTGTCTACTACTGAACGGATGCCTAACCGTCCGGCTTCAATCTTAACTGCAGAATTCGTGGGATCTGTTACCATGGCGGTTCCGCCTAAAGAATCGTACAACGTAAGTACAACGGGCGTTGAAGGATTATCGTTCTTGTTACAAGACTGGGTAACAAAGGATGCCGCAATGGCCAATCCAACTAACATTAACAATGGTGCTTTTTTCATAATTGCTGATTTGTGTATTAAAAAATATTTGATAAGAAAGTATAAACTTTATAAGTAACCGAGGTAGATGCTACAGGGCAACCTGAAGCCATTTGTTCTTTTGTGGGTATAAAGCGGTTTGCGTTGTAATTAAAGTTCGATTTAAGGTTGGTAACAATGTTATCTGCATTGGCTTTTGCCGGGTAAAAACTAAAAACTGCGATGTTTGTTTTTTCGTTGCACAGCACATGGTCAATTCCTTTTTGCTGGTACAGCCATGCGGTAATTTTATCGGCATCTGCCTGCTTAATGTCTTCTTTAAAATCGATGCGTGCCATGGCGATTGTTTGTGCATCAACCTTTGGTCTTGTAACAATGTAAATGTGTACACAAAGTACCAGGGTTAAGAAGAGAACAGTTGAAACTGTCCATAATAATGCCCTCTTTGCGGTGTTTTTTTTCATAGAAATTAATTTAAAAAGTTATAAATGTTTTTGCTTTCCTGTTAGCGTTTTCAGTTACGATAATTTAATAGTCATGGTTTTGTCTAAAAAAAATAATCACGAAGGTTGTATGAAGAGTGAATTTTCTATGAATGTTTTAACAATTGGTTGTGAGGAAAACAAAATTGAACATGCTGAGTTTTACACTTTACACTGCATAAGCATGTGGAATAATTTTTTTATGAACCAGGCTCAATTACTGCTATAATTCTTCCCTTGCGTCGCACACTTGTACGGCGGAATCAATATTCTGCATTGTGTAGTCAGCTTTACATGTATTATGCAGTTTTATACTGCAGGCTGTATATTAGGTAACACACTTACCTGCAAAAGCAAATTTCAACATTTGATGCACAGGAAGAACCAGTAAAAAAGATAGATAAAATTATTTTACCTGGTACTTAAGTTTAATAAACCTTGGGTGGTAGATAGTGGCATCTTTTTGAATATCGTTCCAGAAGTCAGCAGTAATGGTATTGTAACTGATAAGTAATTCACCTGGTTTTGATAAGTTGGGATGAGCTTTGGCGTTGTATGTCCATAAACCTTGCTTCCATTCAGGGGCTGTCCATATTTCTGTAATATCAGAGAAGGGGCCAACAGGGCTTTCAGCAATGCGCATGCCCACTTTATCTGATAATCCAAGTACCTGAAATATGAGAATATAACGCCCATCAGATAAAGGCGTCACGCTCAATTCGTTGGAAGCCGCATTGGTTAAAGCTTTCAGGTTGTTTATGTTTTCGTTCCATGCATTGCCATTCCAGTAGCGCCATTCGTTCAGTTTTTCAAAATCTTTTGGTTTCACTCTTGCCACAACAAGATTTTTATCGTTGCCTGTACATCCGTATACATACACATAACCATCGGGTGCAGGAGCGCCGGCCCATTTGGTATTTACCAGGATGCCTGCACCAAAACTTCCTTCGCCCAGTTTGTCATTCTTTATATGCAGCGATGTTTCTATCTGTCTTTGTTTATTGAATGGAGGATTGCTGCCTTTTGGCATAGCAATAATAGAAACCCCTGATTCAATAAAATCAAAAACACCAGGCCCGGTTCTTTCAACTTTATAACCAAAAATATACAGGGTGTTATTCAGTTCTTTATTTACAAAACCATCGCCAAGCCAGAAGAGTTGAGGCTTTGCCGCAGTAGATGTTTGCGGAACAAAGAATGTTTCAGGTTTACCGCCTTCTCCTTTCTTATAATAGAAATTGATCTTTGACGGGTCTGGGTCATTGCCCTTTATATAAGCTACGGTATTATTTACCATCGTATTACCCGGTAAAGGTTTGCCGTCTTTTACATCGCCAATGTAAGTATCGCCAAAAAGTAATAAGGTTTTATTATTTCCTTCATTGTTGTTTTTATCTACACCGCTTAATGGAATGGAGAAAATACCATCTGCACCAAACCACCCATTGCTGCGGTTAAAAAGATTGGTCCATTCGGGGGCAGCTTCAACTGTATACTTAAAAGGAAGCAAATCCTTTTTTGGTAAAGGAGTATCCTGTGCTTTTACTGACAGTGTTATAAACACAACGCAAATTAATGGGAGTAATACTTTTTTCATGGCAGGTAATTTAAATAAGCAAAATAAAATGGCAACCGTTAAACCGTTCTAAAAGTGAAAGTATATAATTGTAAGCCTTCAAAAAAATATTTTGTTCACATGTATGAACATGTTATTTAATTTCTCTACATTTATGCCATGTATGAACATGTAAACATGTAAAACTAATGATTGAAGCTTTTGTTATTGATCATAAAAGTATACTGCCACTGCATTTGCAGGTAGAAGAGATATTAAGGAAGCTTATTGTAAAACCTGAATATCAAAATGGCAAGCTGCTTCCCAACGAAGTACACATTGCCAAAAAACTGGGAATCTCAAGAAATACAGTAAGGCAGGCCACCAACAAACTGGTATACGAAAGGTTGCTCGTTCGCAAAAAAGGTGTTGGTACCAAAGTGGCCAAGAACAATATCATTACCAAACTCAGCAAGTGGACAAGTTTTACACATGAGATGGATGAGAAGGGTGTAGTGTTTAAAAACTATGCAGTAAAAGTAAGCAGGGTTTTGCCGGATAAAGAGATACAGCAACTCTTTCACATTGCAGACGGGGTAAAAGTAATTAAGCTTGAAAGGCTGCGTGGGCTTGAGAAAGGGCCGGTTGTTTATTTCATTTCTTACTTCCATCCGCGCACAGGGCTTACAGAAAAAGAAGATTATACAATTCCGCTTTACGAAAAATTAGAGAAGGAACATCATATAACAGTTGCGGTTTCAAAAGAGGGGATAAGTGCCATACTCGCCAATAAAAAGCTTGCAGAAAAATTGAATATTTCTATCGGTGACCCGATACTTTTCAGGAAACGTGTTGTATGCGATCCCGGCGACAGGCCAATCGAATACAATCTTGGATATTACAGGGCCGATAGTTTTACTTATACGATTGATATAGCAAAGGATTAAGTTTTATAGTAAGCCGGTAAACGGTACAGAGCAATATAAATTTCAGTGATGGGCCGGGCGAAAGTTTTTCATAGCATCGCCTCTTGCGTCGCACTCTTGTACGGTTGGAACAATAAGCAGCAAGATGCGAGCTATGAGCAATAAACAGGGGCTCACGGATCGCAGCCAAAAGCTCAAAGCTATTCTTCTGTACAAGAGTGCGACGCAAGAGAAGTTCAATGCTTGTTCTTTCGTTTGGCTCATAAAATAAACACCATCTTTTTCTAACGATTAACTGTCATCAATGAAAAAATTCAAACATTTTAACAGGCTGCTTGCTGCTGTTTTTGTTATTTTATTTTCTTTAAACAGCTCCACTTCTTTATTATCACAGGCGGTGGAGGGAAAAAAAATAACCGGTAAAATAACTTCAGCATCAGGAGAAACTTTAATGGGCGCAAGCATCAATTTAAAAGGCTCCTCCACGGGAACAGTATCAAATGATAAAGGTGAATTCAGCATCACCGTTCCCGATAATAAAGCTGTACTGCTTATCTCGCATGTTGGTTATAAGGTGAAAGAGGTTGCAGTTAAAAATCAATCTTCATTAATTATTATACTTGAGGAAGATAAAAATGAACTGGCGCAGGTGGTAGTAATTGGTTATGGCGCTGTAAAGAAAACTGATCTTACAGGATCGGTAGTATCCATAAAATCGGATGATTTAAAAGTTGTTCCGGTTACATCTTTCGACCAGGCGTTGCAGGGCAGGGCTTCTGGTGTACAGGTTACGCAAACCTCTGGAAAGCCCGGTGCAGAAGCATCTATACGTATACGCGGTACCAGTTCTATCAATGCAGGCAACGAACCACTTTATGTAATTGATGGTATGCTCGTGAGCAGTGACGGCGGCGATATGACAACAGGTGTAACGCTGGGGCCACGCATAGGCGCATTAGCAGCCATCAACCCAAGCGATATTGAATCCATTGAAATTTTAAAGGATGCATCTGCAACAGCGATCTATGGATCAAGAGGTGCAAATGGTGTTGTGCTCATTACTACCAAGCGTGGCAGGTCGGGCACAGGATCGGTAACATTTGATTCGTACTACGGGCTGCAGGATGTGGCCCACAAACTTGATTTATTAGATGCAGCACAGTATGCCAATTTTGTAAACGATGCAAAGCTTAATGCCAATTCAACCCCCATATATGTAAACCCGAAAAATTTAGGCAAAGGCACCGACTGGCAGGGAGAATTGTACAAGAGAGCGCCAATGGCAAATTATCAATTATCATTTTCGGGCGGCGATGAAAAAACAAAATATTCTATATCCGGCGGATATTTTGACCAGGATGGAATTATTATTAATTCAAATTTTAAAAGGTATTCTTTCAGGGCAAATCTCGACAGGGATTTAAGCAAGCGCTTAACTGTTGGCAACAGTGTAAGCTATGCCAGGATTACTTCATCGGGCGTATTAACCAATGCCGGAACTATTGTGCCAGGTGTTGTTAGTGCTGCCATTTTATTTAATCCGGTACTTCCTGTTTATGATTCAACCGTGAAAGGCGGGTATACATTTGAAAACGACAGGGGGAAGATTTTAGGCAACCCGATTGCAGATGCGCAGCAATATAATTCTTACACCACCAGTTCAAGAATACTTGGCAATTTTTATGCACGTTATAAACTTACCAGCGATATAGAATTTAAAACAAGTTTTGGCATTGATGCGTTTACACAAAAAGAAAATTCATTTGGCCCTAATTATCTTAAACGTACACAGGCAAGCCAGGGCGAGGCTGCAATCGGTACTGTTCAGGGTTTAACATGGTTGAATGAAAACACGTTAACCTATAATAAAAAATGGAAAGATAAACATGCTATCAATGCAGTTGTTGGTTTTACAACACAAAAATTTCAGAATGAAAGCCTGTTTGCTTATGCTTTTGATTTTCCTGATGACAGAACAGGTTATCACAATATAGCTGCCGGATTAAAACCACAAAAATCAGCCAATGGTGAGTCTCAATGGACACTGGTTTCTTATCTCGGACGTATCAACTATTCTTTAGAAGATAAATATTTATTTACGCTTACCGGGCGTATAGATGGTTCTTCAAAATTTGCTGAAGGAAATAAGTATGGCTATTTTCCTTCAGGTGCATTTGCATGGAAAGTTTCTAAAGAAGATTTCATGAAGAATATCGATTTTATTTCAGATCTAAAGTTCAGGGCGAGCTATGGGGTAATAGGTAATCAGGCTATTCCGCCTTATCAATCGCTTGCATTGGTTGGCCCTTATGGCGAAGGTGTTTTCAACAGTTCAAACGGAAGTGAAGTTTATACAGGGCTTGAGCCATTAAGCTATGTAAACAAAAAATTGAAATGGGAGAGTACAAAACAAGTGGATATTGGATTAGACTTTGCAGTGTTCAAAAACAGGTTAAGTTTTACAGCAGACTACTACAATAAAAAAACATTTGACCTGCTGCTCTCCACGCCAATCCCAACTACCAGTGGTTTTGCAACAACCTTATTAAATGTCGGAAATATTACCAATAAAGGTTTTGAGTTTGATATCCGTTCCATCAATACAACAGGTGAACTTAAATGGAATACTTCTTTGAATTTCTCCATGAATAAAAATGAAGTAACCAATCTAAATACGGAAACAGATATCCTGCTGCTCGGTGGCAGTTTATTGCGCAAAGGAGAACCTATCGGAACATTTTACGGTTACCAGTTTGATGGCATTTTCCAGACTGACGAGGAAGCTTCGTCAAGCCCGGTACTGGTAGGGCAGGAGTCCACTTCATCCAACCCTGCTTCAAGAGCAAAAGCTGGTGACCGAAAATACCGCGATATAAATGGTGATGGCAAAATTGATGCAAACGACCGCACCTTACTGGGTACTGGTCAGCCAGATTTTACCTGGGGTTTAAATAACACACTCTCTTATAAAAATATTGAACTTAGTTTTTTCTTCCAGGGCTCTCAGGGTAATAAAATGGCCAACTTTAATTCATTCGACCTCTTGAATTTTACAGGCCAGAACAATGTATTGGCCGAAGCCGGATTAAACAGGTGGACACCCGAAAATCACAGCAATAAATATCCACGTGCATTGTCGTCCGGCAGTCTCGATGTAGGTGTTTTTTCTTCAGCCATTGTTGAAGATGCCTCTTATATAAGATTGAAGAATGTAACATTAGGCTATCGTATCCCTTTTAAAGTTTTAGATAAAGCCAAGATCAAAAGTTTCAGGATTTATGTAGCTGCTACCAACTTGTGGACACTTACAAATTACACCGGTTACGACCCTGAAGCAAATACTTACGGGCAAAGCACAACGCTTATTGGTATTGACGCTGGTGGATATCCGCAGGCCAAAACTTACACAGTTGGAATTAGTTTAGGATTATAATTCTCTCTTTAAAAAAAGCCATTATGAAAAAGTTTTTTAAATATAGTTTGCCCCTTCTTTTAACAGCAATTACTGTTCTTTCTTCCTGCAAAAAATTTCTTGCAGAAGATCCCAAAAACCTTGTTGCTGTAACCAATTTTTATAAAACAGAAAATGATGCTGTTGCTTCCGTAAATGCTATCTATTCTTATCTCAATTCAACAAGTACAGGCTCTACTGCAGGTGTTTATCACAGCACGTTTTGGGTAATCGCCGGTTGTGCTTCAGATGAAATGGTTAATGAATCCATCTTCTGGCCCGATATTGACCAGATCAGCAAGTTTGTACACGGCCCTATCAACAATGGCTTGGAAGAAACATGGACCATGCATTACAAAGCCATCACACTTGCCAATATTGCCATTGCAAGGATCCCCGGTATACCAATGGATCCAGCACTTAGAGCAAGATTAATAAACGAAGCGCATTTTCTCCGCGGACTTTTATATTTCGATATGGTGCGCATGTTTAGCAGCATACCACTTGTATTACAGGAACAGGAACCTTTAACGCCGGATCCTGCAACACCTGCTGCCATTTACGATCAGGTGATACTTGATTTAACTGCTGCTGAAGATTTGCCCTTAAGCTATGCACCGGGTGCAGGCCGCGGCAGGGCAACAAGCGGCGCTGCAAAAGCCATACTTGCAAAAGTTTATTTAACGCTGGGAAGATGGCAGGATTGTGCAACCAAATGCCAGGAGGTCATCAATTCAAACCAATATGCTTTATGGGACGATTTTGCAGATGTATTTAAACTCAGCAGCCGTGGTGGAAAAGAAGCCATCTTCTCTGTTGGTTTTGGCGATGCAGGAGGTGCCATTATTTTCTGGGAAGTTGGTCAGTTCAATGTGCGCCTGTTGCCCCCGCAACTGGCTGTGGAAGGCGTACAGAACTCACAGGGCTGGCAGGTTCCTACACAAAATTTATACGATGATTACGATCCTGAAGACCGCAGAAGAACAGTAACTTTTATAACCGATATACATAATCCCGATGGTACCATCACTACCATAAAACCATATATACAAAAATATTGGGACAGGGCCGCAGAGCCGCAAGGCAATGGTTCTGCAAACGATTATCCTGTTATAAGATATGCAGATGTTTTGCTGATGCTTGCCGAAGCAAACAATGAACTCGGCAACTCAGCAGATGCGCATAAATATATTAACATGGTAAGGAAACGTGCACGTTTTGATGGCATTTACGAACATTATGCCGTGCTCGATTACGAGAACTTAAGCAAGGAAGATTTTCGTGCTGCAGTATTGAACGAAAGAAGAATGGAGTTTACTGCAGAAGGGCAGCGCTGGTTCGATCTTGCACGTACACACACATTGGAAACATTGGTACCGCTTGCAAAACCAGGTATTACGCCGCAGCAGAAACATTATTTGTTTCCCATACCGCAGCATGAAATGGATCTGAACCCAAAGCTTGTTCAGAACAGTGGATACTAAAGTTGAGATATAGAAAAACGTACAAGAGTGCGACGCAAGAATGCTCAATAGCAGCATTGCTGTTTGGTAACAAATTAAAAGATGTGTCAGCAAAATAATTTTTTTGGGCCATGCACCTGTAACAGGGATTGAGCTTTTCTTGCGTCGCACTCTTGTACGTTCAGGTCATACAGCAGCAATGCGAAGATAAACGCGTAAAATAAACATCAGTTATGGGCCGCAACATTGCAATGGTAATGGATATAGGAGGAACCAGGATAAAACTGGGGCTCGTTGAAGACGGCAAAATTTTAGCTGTAAAGCAGATGGATGCGCATTCACAAAACGGTTTACGCGAAAGGCTTCCGGTGATTGAAGAAATGATGAACGGCCTGCTGCAGCATCAATCAGTAAACGTAAATGAAATTGCAGGAATGGGTATTGCCATACCCGGCGTTGTTGACAGCAAACAGAAAAAGATTCTTTCGATAGATAATAAATTTAACGATGCACCAGACATAGATTTAAGTGCATGGGTAAAAGAAACATGGCATACAGACCTGCAGCTTGAAAACGATGCAAGGGCAGCGCTTACAGGCGAATGGCAATATGGAAATGGAAAAGGTTATGATAACGTGGTGCTTATTACAATAGGAACCGGCGTTGGTTCATCGGCAGTAATTGAAGGGAAAGTTTTACGGGGAAAACATTTTCAGGCAGGTTGTTTAGGAGGCCATTTTACAGTAAACATAAATGGGCAAAAATGCAACTGCGGTAATTACGGTTGTGTGGAAGTAGAAGCATCTACATGGAACATTGAAAGAATTGCAAAGGCAAATGAAAGCTATGCCGGCAGTGCATTAGCGAAGGAAGAAAAGATAGATTTTGAATCCATCTTCAGGTGTGCATCTGCAGAAGATCAACTGGCAATGCAGTTAATGGAAAGGTGTTTAAATGTATGGGGTGCATGTGCGGTAAATCTTATTCATGCATACGATCCTGAAATATTAATTGTAAGTGGCGGCGTAATGGGAAGTGCGGATATAATTATTCCATACTTACAGAAAAAAGTGAATGAAAACGCATGGACCC
>JANXWM010000580.1 GCA_025351145.1 Chitinophagaceae bacterium | reverse complement strand
AAAAGTATAATTAAAGCCTGCATTACCTGCAGGCTTTTTTGTTTTCTGTAAATACTATTAGCCGGGCTAAGTTTTTCATGGCATCGGCTCTTGCGTCGCACACTTGTACGTTGGGAACAATTTTCGGCCACAGGCTGCAAGTCATAAGCCGTAAGCGAAAGCACAACGGCATGCAGCGTGCAGCCTAAAGCTCATGGCTATTCTTAAGTACAAGAGAGCGACGCAACCAAAGCTTCATTCATGTTCTCCTGCCAGGTACATAAAATTGGAAAATGTTCCTGTATTTGTGCCGGTTAATATGATTTAGCACCGCTTTCAAATTCTTTATCCTACAAACAATATAGAATTAAAGGAAATTAATTTGCTCCTGACTTATTTTTCCCGAGAACTTAAGCTATATTCGCGGCAAAATTTTAAAACCTAAAAATATCAAAGCATGGAAGTTGTAAGGAACATCGTGTGGCACAACACCACCATCGTTAAGGCAGACCGCCATCGTATGAATGGTCATAAAAGCGCAATTTTATGGTACACAGGCCTTTCCGGTGCCGGTAAATCTACGCTGGGCAATAAAGTGGAAGAGAAACTGTTTGAGCGTGGCATTCACACCTATGTGCTGGATGGTGACAATGTGCGCATGGGTTTAAATAAGGGGCTTACATTTTCTGCTGACGACCGTAAAGAAAACATCCGCCGTATTGGTGAAGTATCTAAACTTTTTGTTGATGCAGGCACTTTTGTAGGTACTGCATTTATTTCTCCTTACAAAGCAGACCGCGAAATGGTGCGTGCCATTATGCAGCCAGGTGAATTTATTGAAGTGTACGTTGCAGCTTCTTTGGAAGTGTGCGAAGAGCGTGATACCAAAGGCTTGTACAAGAAAGCCCGTGCCGGCGAAATTAAAAACTTTACAGGTATTGATGATCCTTACGAGGCTCCTGACAACGCAGAACTTACTATTGATACCGGTTCAAAATCACTGGAAGAATGTGCTGCAGAAGTAATGAATTATTTAGAGAACAATGGCTACATTGATAAAGTAACTGCTTAATTAACTTATAAAAAACTCAAACAAATAATTATGAATACTCCACATGGTGGTGTGCTGGTAAACAGGATTGCAACCGGCGACCGTAAAACAGAATTAGAAGCTAAAGCAAAAACAATTTTTAACCTTACTATAGAAGACCGTTACGGTGCAGATATTGAAATGATCGCTGTTGGCGCATTCAGCCCTATTACTGGTTTTATGGGTAAAGCTGATTGTGAATCTGCTATTGAAAATATGACGTTGACCAATGGCCTTGCATGGGGAATTCCTATTCCTTTGCCTGCCGGTGACCAATACGATAACCTTTCTGAAGGACAGGAAATTGCGTTGCTGAACAAAGAAGGTCACGTTCTTGCAATTATGACCGTTGAAGAAAAATTTGAACTGGACCTTGCCAATTTTGCACAGAAATGTTTTGGTACTACTGAAGACAAACATCCTGGTGTTGCTGCTATAAACCGCGGCGGAAATAAATACATTGCCGGTCCTTTAGAAATGGTGAACCGCCCGGTTCGTCATGATGATATTGATGGTAAATATTTTATTGATCCCGTTGATACCCGTGCAGAATTTGAAAAACGCAAATGGAAAACAATCGTTGCATTTCAAACACGTAACCCCATACACCGTGCCCACGAATATTTAATTAAATGCGCACAGGAAACTGTTGACGGTGCTTTAATACACCCGATTGTTGGCGAAACAAAAAGCGACGATATTCCTGCCGATACACGTATGCGCTGCTACGAGGCATTGATTGCAGGTTATTTTAACCCTGCCAACACAATGCTTAGTGTATTGCCTACAGCTATGCGTTATGCCGGTCCGCGTGAGGCTATCAACCACACGTTGATCCGTAAGAATTATGGTTGCACACACATGATCATTGGCCGCGATCATGCAGGCGTTGGTACTTATTATGGCACTTACGATGCACAGGTTATTATGGATGCTGTTGGCCCTAAAATGGGCATGCAGATTTTGAAATTTGAAAACACTTTCTTCTGCAAAGAAACCAACGGTATGGCCAGCAGCAAAACTGCACCAGTTAACGCTACACAGGTATCTTTAAGCGGAACCAAAGTGCGTGAAATGCTTGGCAACGGCGAACGCCCACCGGCAGAATTTTCACGTCCTGAAGTTGCAGATATTTTAATTGAGTGGGCTACTAAGAAATAGTTAGGTGAATTTTTGAAATAAGTGCAGGTCTTTATGGCCTGCAATTTTTGTTTTATTTATGGGCCAGGGTGGGGTAGTGCTATGAGGCTTTTGTTGCGTCGCACTCTTGTACTGAAGAATAGCCATGAGCTTTCGGCTGCACGCTGCATGCCGTTGTGTTTTCGCTTACTGCTTATAGTTTGCAGCCTGCAGCCGAAAATTGTTCCGAACGTACAAGAGTGCGACGCAAGGAACGATCAGTAGTGAACTTCTGCCTGGCTAAAAAAAACTTCCCTGTAATATTCCCCCCTGTTTATCTACTAATACTTTTAAAAGCAGAATAAATACGAATTTTAGTGTTCAAAACCACAACCATTTAATGCCGGGCGAAAAGGAATTTATAGAACTGCTTAACCGCCATCAGAATATTATTTATAAGGTGTGCAGCCTTTATATGAATGATGTTTTGGAGCGGGAAGACCTGTTCCAGGAAATTACCCTACAGGCCTGGAATGCATACAGCAGTTTTAGGGGCGATGCAAAATTTTCTACATGGTTGTACAGGGTTGCGCTAAACACGGCCATATCTTTTTACCGTAAGGAAAAGCGAAAGCCCGGTTTTGAATATGCAAATGACTTTCCTGAATATGCCGAGCAAACAAATGAAACCGAAGAACAAATGCAGGCCATGTACAAGGCCATTGCATCGCTTTCTAAAATTGATAAAGCGTTGGTGATGCTCTACCTTGAAGATTACCCTTACGATGAAATAGGAAATATGCTGGGCATAACACCCAATAATGTGGCAGTAAAAATGAACAGGATAAAAATTAAGCTGAAAGATGAAAGTAAAAAACATTACCAGTTTGCATAAA
>JANXWM010000578.1 GCA_025351145.1 Chitinophagaceae bacterium | reverse complement strand
CATCATTGTTGGGGTCTGCTGCGATAAATTGAGCTCCGGCATCATGTCCATGAGTGCAGTCGCTGTCCCGACAAACGCCAATCCAAGTAGATTGACCCGGGGCTAATGTAAAAGAGCCTAAATGATTAAAAGCCATGGTATTTTTGTCAGTGATTATAGTGCTGACCCCGCACTTTATTGTTTGCCTACTCTTTGTCGGATTTTCGGCGACCTCCGTTTTTTAATAGCGAATTTGGGTGTTGATTAATCAGCAACACAAATTTGCATTACAAAAAAATATCAGGCAAGCGTATTGCTACTGAAAAAATCAGGTAGAAATACTTATTCTAAAAACGTATCTTGATACTAATTTTAGCCTATTGTATTTTACTGCTTAAATCTTAAAAACCCCTTATTATGAAAACAATGAATGTTCGAAACTCCTTTTCAAAACTGTTGTTCTTTTTTGTTACAGTTATTTTTTTGTACTCATGTGAAAATGAACAAACAGACAAGTATGGATTTATTCCGAAACCCAGCACCAATCCTTATGCTGATTCTTTAAGTGGAAGAGACCATTTGATAAGAAGCGATACTGCAGTTATCTGGGCCAATAGATATGTTCAGTATAAGGAGAATATACAGAATAATAAATTTCAGCGGTTTGATTCGGCATCAAAATCAACCATAGTCTTGCAGGATAGTGTTCAATGCAATTCTGAAGGGTTTAATAAACAGCTTTTCCTTAGATTTTTTTTGCTTAAAACCTGCATTGGAATAAGAATCACTTACGGTATGGATCAGGTGTATAAAGTACATCAGATCATTACAGGTGTAGATGTTGATGGCAATGATTTATACCTTACAAAAGAAGATCAAAATGCGCTTATCAACACTGGAAAATTAACTACACCGCCGCTCGATACTTACGCAGGCGAAAATGGCCTGGGTTGCCCTCCAAAAATTTGCAATTAGAAGAATACCCTTTATAGATGAACCCAAATACTTCATTTGCACTTGCTATGTCTTGTTTTATACCTGCCTTACTGGGTATAATAAGGTACAGGAAAATTGATAATGTTTATTATCCGTTTATATGGGTAATGGTGTATGATTTTATTTCAGAATTTACTGCTGGCCTTCCATCTGTCGTATCCCAGTATAATGGAATGATAGACATCATGTACACTTTCTACCCGTTTATCAGCAGTTTCCTGTACCTCCTTTTTTTTATACGCATAAAACTTATAAAAAATCACCTGCCTATAATATTAATGCCGCCGGTTGCTTTTGGATTCTATGCTTTGTTTTCCATGCAGTACGACCCTCCTTTTTTCTCCACTCCATTATTAATATATTTCGATGCAGGTTTCGGCCTGTTCAATATTATTATGGCCATATTGCTCATGGGCAGCCAGGTAACACAGACAAAAACACCCGCATTTAAAAATCCAAAGATCATTATTGCATTCGGCTATATATTGATGAACACATTTTTTGTGTTTGTTAAGTTACTTATGCTTGGGCATATTGTGGAAGGCTCTGCAATTAATAATGATATTTACACTATTTTCAAAGTGTTGAACTCATCCAGTTATTTAATTTACGCCTGGGCTATTATATGCATCCCATTGAAGATGAAATATTAAAAGTTATTTATGTCGCAGCTTTTGTGCTTGCACTGGTTATATCCTGCATCATTTATATTCTGATGAAGGCCCAGCGTAAAATTACCCAAGAACAGGAAAATCGTATTACAGCAGAAATTGACACACTCGAAAATGAGCGTAAGCGTATTGCCGGTGATATACATGACGAACTGGGGCCTATGCTTTCTGCTATTAAAATGCAGGTAAACCATTTAGAACCTGCTGACGAAACAGAAAAAAACATCCTGCAGAAATCAAGCGGACAAATTGATGAGATCATAAAAAGGTTTCGTGAAATATCCTATAACCTGTTGCCAAATACATTGGTAAGAAAAGGGTTGATTAGTGCTGTTGATGAGTTTGTTCACCGGCTGGGAGAAAGCAGCCAAATAAATGTAGAGTTTACTTATTCAGAAGGATTAATAATACCCAAAGAAAAGGAAATAGATATATTCCGTATTGTGCAGGAAATTACACACAATACAGTTAAGCATGCTAAAGCGCAAAAGCTTCATATAGATATGCGTTCAGTAAATGCCACACTTATTTTAAAAACTACAGACGATGGACAGGGGTTTGATTATGATGATAAGTCATCCAATGGCAGCGGGCTGGGCCTGTTAAACCTTCAGAGCCGTATAGCTAAACTGCATGCCAAAATGGAGGTAACCTCATTTCCGGGTAAGGGTGCAACATATCAAATTATTATACCTTTATAGTTCATGCAGATGATGCCCGATATAAAGATTATTATAGCCGACGATCACGAAATTTTTCGCGATGGTTTTAAACTCATGCTTAGCCGCTACCCCGAAATACAAATACTCGGTGAAGCAGAAAACGGCAAAGAGCTTCTTGAGCTTACCCAGAAACTACACCCCGATATTGTGATTACGGATATTAAAATGCCTTTAGTAGATGGTATTGAAGCCAGCAAAAAAATCAGGCAACTGTTTCCTGAAATTGGTATTATAGCCCTTTCAATGTTCGATGAAGATGATCTTATTATAGATATGCTCGAAGCGGGGGCTAAAGGCTACCTTCTTAAAAACAGCGATAAACAGGAAATTATAGATGCCATTATTTCTGTGTATAATCAAAACCCGTATTTTGGCAAAAGTACCAGCAGTAAACTGGCTCAAATGATTGCCCGCAGCAGCTTCAACCCTTATACAAACAGACAAAAAGAGGAATTCACCGAAAGAGAAAAAGAAATCGTCAGGCTCATTTGCAAGGAATACACCAACAGAGAAATTGGCGAACAGTTATTCATCAGTGCCCGAACGGTAGAAGGTCACCGCATGAAAATTATGGAAAAGATGAATGTAAAAAATACGGTTGGTCTTGTTGTATATGCCATACGCCACAAAATATTTACCGGTGAAATGAAGTGATTTTTGGGCCGGGCAAAAGAATAAGTATGAAGCATTCTTGCGTCGCACACTTGTACGTTCGGATTATGAATGGGCTTTTACCGAAGCGAAGATTGAAGCGAATCAGCAAGTGCCGTCACCCTGTCCGCCGCGGCGGATCAGGGTCTCTTGTAGTGCGTCAAATGTTTTGCCAGGAGATGCCGATCCGCCGCGGCGGACGGCATGACGGCAGCGCACTCTTGTACGTTCGGATTATGGATGAACTTTTACCGAAACGAATCCTTGTTGGTCAGGCGACCAACAAGGGCGGAACAAAAGAAAGCAACAACTGAGTATTTATTTTAATTTATGATAAAATTTTAAAATACTGTTGTTATGAAACATAAATTTTTTATTACGATCCTGACAGTTGTAACGCTCATCATTACTTCTTGTTCCAAGGATAAAACTCCGTATATCCCGGATACTTCTTCAAATAACGTATCCGCAACTATTTCGATAGGCAATAATGCTCCATTCCAGTTTTCTATAACAGGAGCAGCGGCACAAATTTATCCGGTATTTGCGTATCCGACAACATACCAAATAGATGCTAAAGACGCTAATAATAATCGTCTTGGTATTGTTATTGAAAATGTTACTCAAACAGGAACATATCCATTTACGAGTAACAACGGTATTGGCAATGGATTATCATTCCAAAAAGATGAAGGGTCAATATCGCAAGTTATTTACTGGACATCAGACCCAGCAATTACTAATAAAGGCAGTGTGACTATTACAGTCCTAAAAGATCATCACATTGAGGGTTTGTTTACTGCTTCCTGTAAAAACGATCATAATACCGGTGAAGCTGCGCAAGTAAGTAATGGATCATTCAAAGGAAATTTTTGACGAGTATTCATCATACTTGTTCTTTAGCCTTTAGCCGTTGTTAGTCGCCTGACCAAACAACGATTCGCTTAGATTCACGCTTCGGTAAAAGCTCAATATATAATCCAATCGTACAAGAGTGCGACGCAAGGAACGATCAATAGAATTCCCTCGGCCAGGCTCAAAATGCCCTTACCCTTTTCGCTTCCACCAGTATTGCTGAAACTTTAAAGCGGCATAAACGGAGATGATGCCCGTGATAATGCCGGCGCCCACATCGAGCGGAAAATGCTGCGCAAGATAGATGCGTGAATAGCCTGTGAGCAAGGCATAAATAAGTCCGGCGGCGGGCCACCATTTTTCACTGAGCAGTAAACAAAACAGCAGGTAAAAACAAAATGCCGTGGCCGTATGCCCAGATGGAAAGCTTGACACAGTATGCATTTCAACACCGGCAACGGTATGTATAAGCGACGTATCGGCAATGGCTTTTATGGGCCGCGGTTCATCGGGCACAATTACATATTTGCATATTTGCGTAAGCAGGGTAACCACTAAAAAACAAGTGATAAAAAGCGGAATGGTATCTTTTCTTTTTAGCGCAAATACAGCGATGAGCAAAGCTGCAACCCACATAAGAGAATCGCCGCCATAAGTAAATGCTGCAAAAAAATAGTCGGCGAAAGTGCCGAGATCAATATTAAGCTGCAGAAAAAAATCCTGTTTGCCAATGATGAAAGAAGCAGCTAAAACAGCTACAGCAATAATGAACGAAACTGTAGCGGCGGCCCTGAAACTTTTTATATTAAGGTTGTGCATGGTACTTTAAAATAACGGTGGTGGGCAATTCAAAAATATCATGATGGCGCACGATTTCCTGCAATGGCAAGGCTTTCAGTGAATCGAGATAATCTGTTCTTGTTATTACGATGGCATTATGCGTGCTATCGATCCACTGCCTTAGCATTGCAGGATCCTGTGTTCGCGGAATATTTTTATCAAGGTAAAAACGATAGCCCGAATTATAAATACCATAGCAGTAAATATTGGGATACTGCTTTACAATATCAATCGTTTTTGCTACAGGGTTTTGGCTGTACAATGCGGGGTAAACAAACTGCAAACCGATAATATTAAAGACCGTGTAACTGATAAAAATGATCCTTATTTTATTTTGCCAGTTCAATTTTCTGGTAAGTGCAATAAAAAAAATGACTGGTGTTATTAATAAAAAAAATGGAAGCCAGTTACTGTCTTTTGCTTCAACTTCCTGCCCTATGGCGAAGTACCCGGCTATGGGAACAACCAATGTAAACACCGCAAGAATATAATAAGGATATTTTTTAGAACTAACTTCTTTGTTAAGCAGCGATGCAATAAAATTACCCAGTATAACCGCAGCAAAGGGGTAACATGGCATGGCATAATTAGGCAGCTTGGTGCTCGATATACTGAAGAAAGCAATAAAAGCAAGCACCACTATTGCGCTAAATTTTACAAGGCTGTTTTCAAAAACATTTTTTCTTTCTTTAATAGCTTCAGCAATAAAACTAAAAAAAGGCAGCAGCCCGATTACTACAAAAAGAAGTGTGAGCAGAAAAAAGCCGCCATGCCCTTCCTGCGGATCGGAGAAACGGTTGAGGTTATTCTCAATAAAAAAACCTTTTGTCCATTTACCGTGGGTGGCTTTATCAACCATTACATACCATGGAACAGCAATGGCTGATAGCAGCACAAATGCGGGTATTAAATGCCAGGTAAAAACAGTTTTCCATTTGCGGTTGATGATTACCCATATCAGTACGCACAAACCCGGCAAAGCCAGTGCTACTGGGCCTTTGGAGAGTGTAGCAAGCCCCAGTGCTGCGGCCGCAATGTATAACTGCGATGGCTTATTTTCATGCAGCCAGGTACAGGCACTGAACAAACCGAGCGTAATAAAAAATATTAAATAAGGATCGGGAACAGATAAACGAAACTCAAATAAAAAATGTGTGCTGCATACCAAAACAACTGCGGCGCAAAATGCGGCGAATGCATTCAGCAATCTTTTGGTGTAGTAGTAAGTAACCAGCACCGTTAACAAACCCATGATGGCGGAAAAAAACCTTGCAGCAAATTCGGTAGTGCCAAAAATTTTGTAAGCCGCAATCATAAAAAAATAATGCAGCGGCGGTTTATCTGTGCGCAATTCGCCATTAAAAGTGGGGATCAAAAAATCATTTTTCTGCATCATTTCCCTGGCGCATTCCGCGTTCTTGGCTTCATCTAAAATGTAAATTGGTGCGGCACCCAAACGAAAAAGCAGCAGAAATGCAAGCATGGCAAACAGCCACCAGAAATAAGATTGCTTATATGTTTGTGTATTGAGCAAAGTTGAAATTTAAAACAAAACTAAAGTAAAGCGTTAAACTGCAAAATGTTTACTGCTGCCAAAGTGCTAAACTATAAATACGCAGAAAAAAATTTATAGCCGAAAGCCAAAGATATTTTTGAGCCAGGCTGAGGAATTACTATTAAGCATTCTTGCGTCGCACTCTTGTACGTTCAGGTTATATATTGAACAAAAAACCCACCCCGCTTATCATTTGTTGCTCCCTGCATCCAAATCCTTCTTTACTTTTATAAAATGAAAACGTTTATTACTATCAGCATTTTTTCAATGCTCTGCTGCAATATTTCAAATGCACAGCAGCCCATTGATGAATTAATTGCAAGCGAAAAAAGCTTTGCAAAAACCAGCAGGGAGCAATCCACAAAAAAAGCATTCCTTGCTTTTGTGGATAGTAACTGCGTTGGCTTTAGCGGTGGCGGGCAGGTGAATGTTTTTAAAGAATGGATGCAGCGCAACGAAGACGGCAGTAAACTTACCTGGGCACCTGAGTTTGCCATTATATCTTCATCCGGTGAAATGGGTGTTACCACCGGCCCATGGGAATACCGCGAAAAATCTTTGAAGGATACCGCCGTTGCTTATGGACATTTTACAACAGTCTGGAAGAAAAATAAGGAAGGCAAATGGAAAGCAATGTTTGATATGGGCATTCAATACACTCAAAAAAACACGAACGATGGAACAGTAAAAAAATTTGTACTCAGCAGCACAGAAAACAAAAGCAACAGCACCGCTTTATTAATGAATACTGAAATGAATTTTATTAGTGCATTTGCAAATGATAAAAATGCGGCATTAAACAAAGCCATCATTCCCGATAGCTGGTTCAGTATAAATGGATATGTACCATTTAAAAATGCAGCAGCTATAAATGCAGCAATGGATGCTGTTCCAGCGAATACTGCATTCACATCTACCGGCCTTATTGCTTCAAATAACAACGATATGTTTGCTGTGTATGGTAATGCACAAACCGGCGATAAGAAACAAAACTATATGCGCTTATGGGTAAGGCAAGGCCAGGAATGGAAATTACTGATGATGGTAATTCATTAACCGGTTCCTGTATTTTGCTGAATAGAATTACCACAAGTACAAGAGTGCGACGCAAGAGGCGATGCCATGAAATACTTCTGCCGGGTTCATAAAAATCATTTCAATTTACTGCGCCTCAAAAAGATGAAAAGTATAAGGTTCCATTACGAGGTATTCGTGGTCCTGGCCCACGGTAAAATATTGGTTGCTCCAGTGATCGTAGAGTTTGGTGGGGGCAGGGCCATGTTCTTTAAACGCAAACCAGGTTAAGTATGCCTGCGCATGACTGAAATTAAACAGGCAAAATAATTTTTTATCACCATCGCTGCGCAGGTAACCCGTAATATGAATATTGTGCGGCGCAAGCCAGGTTATATTTTTACGGTCTGCAACCACATCAAGTTTTTTTCTTATACTGATGAGGTGCTGTGTGGCTGAGAAAATACGGTGCTCAATAGTGCCCTCATCTTCGATCATTTTATTTTTATCCCAGTCAATTACCGGGCGGTGCATCCAGCGGTTATCATAACTTTTCCCCGGGTCATCGAGGTAGGAATAATCGTTGGTGTAACCAAGCTCATCGCCATAAAAAATCATGGGCACGCTGCCGATAAAAAAGCTCTGCGCCTGCATCATTAAAATTTTACGGATGGCCATTTCTGTTGCCTGAACATCGTTTTCGTCGAGAGCTTTTTCAAGTCCGCACAAAGAAGCCAGCGAACCACTGATACGTGCATCCTGTGTTTTAGGGTTCACTGAAAATAATGCACCTTTTGCCGGCGAACTTTTTATGCTTCCTGAGTAATAATTCTTTAAATATTTTCTATGCTCATAAGCATTGAAGCCTGCATTTTCAATCATGTAGTCATCGTAGCCCAAACCAATATCATCATGGCAGCGGGTGTAAGTTATCCATGTAGTGCCGTAGGGTTTTTTAAGAATTTCATACTGTGCAGCAAGCATTACTTTTGTGTTTCCCGTTGCAAGTGCATCCCACTGAAGTGCCATCTGTGTTGCGTTGTAGGCGAAATCGCATTCCTTGGCAGTTGCTAAACCTGTTCCAAAATATTTCTGAATTTCTTTTGGTGCAACAATAGCTTCACCAAGCAAAGCCATACCGGGCGTTGCAATTTGTACACACTGCTTTATGAGCTGTAAAATCGTATGCGCCTGCGGTAAATTCTGGCAGGTTGTGTCCAATTGTTTCCAGATAAAAGCAGGTGCATCTATGCGCAAAATATCTATGCCCAGGTTGGCGTAAAAGAAAATATTATCCAGCATATCTACAAACACCGATGGGTTTGTATAATTCAAATCCCACTGGTAATTATGAAAAACCGTCATCACCCATTTGTTGCATTCTTCTATATAAGTAAAGCTGCCTGGCGATGATTCGGGAAAAATTTCGGGCATTGCTTTTTCAAATTTATCGGGCAAACTTCGATCATCGTACATGTAAAAATAATCCTGGTAATATGCATCGCCCTGCTTTGCTTTTAATGCCCATTCATGCAGTCTGGAAGTATGGTTGAGCACAATATCCACCATCAAATACATTCCTTCTTTACTCATTTTTTTCTGCAGGCTTTTTAAATCCTGCAATGTGCCAAAACGTTCTGCTACTTTTCTGAAATCTGATACTGCATAACCGCCGTCGCTCTCTCCCTGCGGACTTTCGAATATGGGCATCAGGTGTAAAAAGTTTACACCAAGTTTTTTAAAATAAGATAGTTTTTCTTCCATGTTTTGCAGGTTGCCGCAGAAACGGTCAACATACAAACTCATGCCGGTGATTTCATTGCTTAAAAACCAAAAACCTTTTTTTTGTTTATCCTCGTCGCGTTGCTTTAGTGCTGCTGACCTTTCTTTATAAGCATCCGTAATTGTTGCCACCAGTTGATTAAACTTTTCATCAGCTTTTGGATGATGCCTGTACAGATCCATATACAAAGCATGCAATGCCGAAAGGTTCGCCATAAACCTTGTATAAAATAAATTATCCTTTCCTGTTAAATCAAGTTCTGATTTTTGAAGATCGAGATTAACCTGTTGATGAAGATTATAATTATACATACTTCAAAAAACTTTATTTAAAAATATCGTTGCTTAAATGTTTAAATGCTTCCATAGCACCAAGGTATTCGCAGGTTCTTGCACCTGCTTTGTTGGCATTGAAAATAATATGTTTCCATTCCTCTTTTGACATAGCAGTAATCTCATCAAGTTTTTTATCGCTCAACTGGTAAAGCACCGCGCCAACAAATGCATCACCGGCACCAGTAGTATCTACAGGGCTTACAGCAATACTTTCTACAATAAATGTTTCTTTATTTAAACCAAGCAATGTACCTTCTTTGCCAAGTGTTATGGCAAATGCCGAAGTTGTTTTTTCGAGCAAAACATCTACTGCATCATTTAGGGTAACGCAGCCTGTAATCAACATCGCTTCTTCATCGCTTACCTTAAAGAAATGACAGCTTTGTAAAAAATTCCAGCTCTGATCAATAAAAGTCTGGTCATTGTTTTTAAATAAAAGGTGCCTGTAATTGGGATCGAAACTGATGAAGATATTAAGCTGCAACGCCCTTTGTAAAAGCCCCTGGTAAGCTGCCTGCAAAGGCCCCGGAAGAAAACCTGTTGCAGAACCAAAGTGAATAATAGAAACATCATCAAGGTCTATGGCTTCTACTTCAGCTCGTGTCAATTGTCCATCTGCACCGCGGTTGAAATAGAAATCGCGTTCACCATTTTCCATTAAAGAAACGAATGCGAAAGTGGTAAAATAATTTTCGTCCTGAAGTACCCATTTGGTATTTACACCAAATGATTGCATTACATCAATCAAGTGTTTGCCGAATGGGTCAATGCCCACTTTGGCTGCAAGTTCTACCGTACCCCCAAGGGCTGCAATAGCTGCTGCCACATTGGTTGGTGCACCACCGGGTTTCTTTAAAAAATTATTTCCTTCGCTTAGGGATTTGCCTTTATCAGTACAAATCATATCTATTAAAGCTTCGCCGATACAGAGTATTTTCATAACGATTGTTTTTTATTTTTTGAGCCAAACTGAAGGATCATTTTTCATCGTTCCTTGCGTCGCACTCTTGTGCTGTATAACATCGTGCGTCATTGCGAGGCCTCCGAAGCAATCTCTTGTAGTACATTAATTTTACTACTGATGCTATGCCAGGAGATTGCTTCGTTCCTCGCAATGACGCCGAATATATTACTTCGCTCAACCTACGCTTCTATATAAGTCGATACTAACTAATTGAAAATCAGCAAAAAAATTTGCGACTTATTTCGCTACATGACGCAACGCCGCCGTTGCTGGGAGACTTCGGTAAAAGCTGCGTTACATTCTACTGCACAAGAGTGCGACGCAACGGAAGCTTCATAGAACTACTTTAGCCGGGCTCATAAATATTTCTTTCTGCCCTTAGAACCGGGGAGGCCTTAATGCCCTGCACCCATTGGTATCACTGCATCTTCATTGGGTTTATTGTTTTTCATCCGCAGCGTTAATGCAGATGCAATCAACAGAAAAGTTGCAGCGAAATAAATGGCATTTACCGGTTCTTTACCTAAAAAATTATTGAATATAAATCCAAAACTAAGCGAGTAAACAAGCATAGGCAATACGATCATCATGTTGATGATGCCCATGTAAACACCGTACCTGCTTTTGGGGATGTCGTTTACAATTAATAAATACGGCACGCCCATCATGCTGGCCCATGCAATACCAAACCCAATTAGGGGAAGAAATACAAGGTATTTATCTGAGATGTGCGGGAAAGTGAACAGCGCCAAAGATGCCAGCAGCAAACAAATGCAATGCACCATTTTTGCGCCTTTCTTTTTGGCAAACCATACCAATGCAAAAGCGGATAAAAAGGTAATGATGTTTGTCCAACCGCTTATTAAACCACCAAAGCCAACCGCTTCCTGGTACACTTTATTTGCGGCTGAACTATCGGTGGTATTAAAGATTGTTTTGGCGATGGTGAGGTCTTTAAAATCCCAGTAACATTTTAGTGCAAACCATTGAAATAAATACACCAAGAATAAGCGCCACATATTAGCAGGCATTTCTTTTATGGCATGAAAGATCTCGATAAAGGGCGTTGTAAGCTTTATTTTTTTACTTCTCAGTTCGGCGAGTTCAGCATCTGTTGGTGGTATTTCGGGCGTAGTTTTGTTGCTCCACATTACGCTGGTAATACTGCAAAATGCGCCAAAGAAAAAAGAAGCGTAAACCCAATAGGGAATGCCGTTTGAGTTCTCTGCTTTTAAGAATTCAATTAACTGAAATACGTACAAAGAAAGTGCCCCAAGTGTTTGCCCAAAGCCTGTAAAAAAACTTTGTGCAAGAAAGCCTGTTGGCTGCTGTTCGGGTGAAAGTTTATCTGCAACAAAAGCACGGTACGGTTCCATTGCAGTATTGTTGGCAGCATCTAAAATCCAGAGTAAACCTACGGCCATCCACAATGCCTGACTGAAGGGAAACAGAAATAAACAAATGCTGCAGAATATAGCGCCTACTAAAAAATAAGGTTTGCGCCTGCCCCAGCGGGGATGCCATGTTTTATCGCTCATGGCGCCGATGATGGGTTGAATTAATAAACCTGTAATTGGCCCTGCAATTTGCAATAAAGGAAGGTCTCCATTTTGTGCGCCTAAAAATTTATAGATAGGATTAACCGCATTTTGCTGTAAAGCAAAACTGTACTGGATGCCGAAGAAACCAACATTCATATTAATGATCTGCCAGAAAGTAAGCGTGGGCTTTTTAAATGTCATACGGCAATCAGTATTATTTGGTATTTATAAACAATCTTTATTAAAATTAATGATATGGTTTCAAATTATATGAATGAGTTAAGAATGAAATCGGTTATACATTTGTAATACGTGTATCAAACGTTTGCGGTGAACAACTTTTAAATATGATAGCATTTTTTAAGAAGCGAAAACTGGCTTTAATAACTGTTGTGTACTGGTTTCTGCTGATCTACATTGTATCGGCACTTGTATGGTGGTTTATTGCATTGGAAAGCCAGAACACCAAAATGTTTACTTATAAATCTGAGGAGCTTGGCAAAGGGGATCCTGATTATAATTACAGGCTATATGTTTTAACAACTGAACGTGACCGAAAAACTGCACAGTATATAGGGGAGGGTTCAACCTTCTTTTTGCTGATACTTTTGGGTGCAGTGTTTGTTTACCGTGCCACAAGAAAACAGATAAGACTATCGCAGCAGCAGCAGAATTTTATGATGGCGGTAACCCATGAATTGAAAACGCCTATTGCCGTAACACAGCTTAACCTTGAAACATTACAAAAACGAAAACTGGATGAATCGCAGCAAAATAAACTGATCACCGTGGCACTGCAGGAAACAAACCGGCTGAATGCATTAACCAATAATATCCTGATTGCTGCTCAACTGGAATCGGGGAGCTATACCTTGAATAAACAACCCATAGATTTTACTGCATTGGTGCGTGGCTGTGCAAATGATTTTTCAAGCCGTTTTACCAACCGGTTAATCGACACAAAGATTGAAGAAAATATTTATGCCGAGGGTGAGGTTATGCTTTTGCAAATGCTTGTGAATAACCTTCTGGAAAATGCACTAAAATATTCTCCAAAAGAGAAAATAATTCAACTTGTGTTTAAGAAAAAAAATGATAAAATTTATTTACTGGTAATTGATGAAGGCGAAGGCATACCGGCAGTAGAAAAGAAAAAAATATTTGAAAAATTTTACCGGTCTGGTAATGAAGCAACGCGCACTGCGAAGGGCACAGGGCTTGGGCTATACCTCTGCAAAAAAATTGTTCAGGATCATAAAGGCAGGATTGAGGTAAAAGATAATCATCCGAATGGATGTATATTTACCGTAACGCTAAATGGAATATGAGTAAAGAAAACAAAGCGAATATATTGTTGGTGGAAGATGAAGAAAACCTCCACGAAACCTTGAAGCTGAACCTTGAAATAGAAGGTTATGAAGTTACTTCTGCTTTTGACGGTACTGCTGCGTTAAAAGCTGTACAAAGTGAGTATTTTGATCTCATCATCATGGATATTATGATACCCGGCATAGATGGCATTACAGTAACAGAAAATATACGTGTGCAGCAAAACGAAGTGCCGATCCTTATGCTGAGCGCAAAAAATACGGTGGCAGACCGTGTGCTTGGTTTAAAAAAAGGCGCTGATGATTACTTAACAAAACCATTTAACCTGGAAGAGCTTTTGCTGCGCGTAGAAAAGCTTATTGAAAAAAACAAGAAGATACAGGTTAAAGAAACTGTGAGTGATGTATATGAATTTGCAGGTAATAAAATAGATTTTAAAGCGCAGCTTGCCACCACCTGGAATGGCAATACCATTGACCTGAGCAAAAAAGAAATACAGCTTTTAAAACTGCTGATTGAAAATAAAAATGATGTGGTGACCCGTGAAAAAATACTGCAAATGGTTTGGGGTTATAATGTGTACCCAACCACAAGAACGATAGATAATTTTATCCTTAGCTTTCGTAAATATTTTGAAGAAGACAGCCGCAACCCAAAGCATATCCATTCAGTAAGGGGGATGGGTTATAAGTTTACTGATTGATCAAAGTTCAGCATTGTACCGAACGTACAAGAGTGCGACGCAAGAGGCGATGCCATAAAATACTTCTGCCTGGCTAAAAATTTTTCTCAGAACTTTCCTTACCCAAGTTCATACAATTTTTTTATTACGCCTCTAAGCTCAAAGTAAAGCTGCTCCTGAATATTTTCGTCTGTAACGGGTGAATACAAATTGCGGTTGCAGGTGGTATAAATGTGTTCGCATGTTATGGCAGGTGCTGCATATCCCTGTTGATTTTTTAAATACAACAGCAACTCCTGCTCATTGGAAACAGATACTGCAAATTTGTTTTGCAATGCTTTTGTAAGAAAGGTTTTGGCTTTTGATAAAAAATCTTTTTCAGTTGTTATTTCTCCAAGATCGTGCAGTGCCGAAAATATTTCGGAAGAACTGCTTACCGGTGTGGCAATTTTTTCTGGCTTTGCAATGATTGTTTCTTGCTTTTCTGCCTGGTCTTTTGCAAGCTGGCTTTTTTTATTTGCTGCATAATTGCTGATGAACCAAACCGCAATAACAGTTGCAGCTATGGCCCCAACAATCCATAAATATTTCCGGTTGCTTACATCTTCAGTAACAACGGCATCCATCTGCTCGTTGCGGGTAAGGGCTTTTGTAAATGTTACTGTAACGGGATTGCTGCTGATGGTTTTATAAGCTTGATGCGCTGCATCAAAATAAGAAAGTTTTATGGCTGGTATAGTTACACTTGCTTCTGCTGTACCAATGAAAGGGATATCAAAAGCAGCATAGCCTGATACAGGGTAATTGTCCTGGTCAATATGTTGGGTATCTGAGCCATCAAAATGCTCTGTGCCCGCAGGCCATTCAACCGAAGGTGTGCGTATACCTGCCATATTACCGCTGCCTTTTATAACGATATGCAAAACGGCGTTTTCGCCTACCGGAACTTCGTTGCTGTCTGCTTTTGCGCTTATACTAAAATCACCTTCGAGCCCTGAAAAATTTAAAGGTTTACCAATAGCAGGCAACGCTTTTACTTCAACTGACAATGGCGCATTAGCAAGCGTTGCTGAAAAATTATCAAAACCAGTACCTGCTGCATTAATCAACTGCACCACATTTTCAACAGTTGCCACGCCAAGCTGTAACAGACCTTCCTGCAGGGCCGTTACCTGCACTTTGCGTATAATAAATACATGAAACCTTTTGCCGTTTACATTTTCTTCGTAGCCTTCTTTGCCGGCAGAAAGTTCAACTATACTGCAGCCGTTAAATGCGGGCTGCTTACCTACCCTTGCCTGGCTGTTAAGAGCGGTATATAATTTATAAGTAACAAGGAAAGGCTCGCCAACGAAAACATTTTTTTTACTCGCTTCTGCCTTTACAAAAATATTTTTTCGAAGAATATCTTCCGGCTTTTCTTTAGCATTAAATCCTGATTGCTGCAAAGTATTTTCATCTACCAGCGAAGGCAATTGTGCCGGTGGCTGCTGCGCATAAAGACCAGCCGGGGCAAACAACATTATGAAAAGTAAAACAGCTTTATTCATTGAATTATTTAAGCGCTGTAAAAGTAAAATCATGCCGCCGTTAAAAGAAAACATTGCGGTTAATGATCGGTTAAAGAAAAATAACAGCCGACATGCAATTAGTTTTTTTTGGGCCTGGCTTAATTTTTCATAGCATCGGTTCTTGCGTCGCACTCTTGTACGTTCTTATAAATAATCGGCTTTTACCGCAGCGAATATCAAAACATAGCCTTTCTATCTTAACACTATCCAAAGGTTTATGCAGAATAAAACATGTAACCTTGCTTTTAAAACAGCAAATGGAAACTTTTACAGCATCACATTTATCAGAAGGCAATAAAATTTTTGCCTGCAAAATCAGTATAGATGAAAAGGGAATAACTTTTAAAATACCGGGGTTTTTAAGCGGCAAAGAATCAACTGTACCATATAATCATATTTCTGCTGTTGATATAGAAAGCCCTATGATTGGCTTCTCCACCATTTATATTGAAACCACAGGTGAAGGCAAAATAACTGCCCACGGCTTTACCAAGGCAGAAGTAAAAAAGATGAAAGAAATGATCCTGTCAAAAATGTGATCGATGCCTGTTTTGCAGGAGGCATTATTTACCCTGCGCTTTTTTAATTTCTTCCAGCATTTCAATAATCTTATCCAGTTTTCCTATTTCAATGGAACTCAGGTGAATCTCAAGCTGTTCAATTTCTTTTTTCGCCTCAAGATTGCATTGAAAATCTTCCTCGGCATGCGCCCTGTCCCTTTCATTCTGCCGGTTTTGCGCCATCATAATAATAGGTGCGGCATAAGCAGCCTGTGTAGAAAAAAGCAGGTTAAGCAGGATAAACGGGTAGGGATCCCAATGCTGAATTAAAGCGATTGCATTGCATATCATCCATACTACCACAATTAAACTCTGGATAATTATAAAACGCCAGGAACCCATTCCGTTGGCTACCGAATCTGCTAAACGCTGACCAAAACTTAAGGAGGCATTGTGTTTTTCGTGCCATGTTTTTAGAATTGCCATATCATTTTTTTATTTTTAAAATTAATGAAATATACATGCTATTTCAGCATATATGGTGTTAAGCAAAATTAAAAACACGTGAAGAGATGTAACCTGTACAAAAGATTTAC
>JANXWM010000558.1 GCA_025351145.1 Chitinophagaceae bacterium | reverse complement strand
GATCATTTCTTCAATATCGGCAGCACCAAACTGGTTAAGGTTTTTAGAACCAAACTCGAGCCATCCCGGAAAAGGGTAACTGCCCACCACTGTTGTACGAATCGGAATATTTTGCATCGTTTGTTATTTTATGTTTCAAGCTTTGGGAATACTGCTCAGCTTCTGTTGTGTCACTCACTTGTACGCTTTGTCCGCTATTCACCTCCCCACATGCTCATACAACTTTGCGAGCCTGTGCGCATGCTCATCGTAAGCGCTTTCGAAGAGTGTTGTTGCCCTTTCAGTTCCCACCAAAGCGCCTGCTGTTAATACTTTTGGCGGATGACCAGCAGCAGTGAGTAAGTTTGCCAGTTCTGCTTTTATACAGTTCACAATCATTGCGCCGCCAACCGTTGAACCAGGTGATACGGGTGTATCAAGATTGGGAACATAGATCATTGCGTCACCAACGGGTGCGCCGGTATCTAAGATCAAATCTGCAAAATCGCTAAGCTTTTTGCCATCGCTTCTTTTGCTGTTTGATTGTTCCGAATGTTCTTTCGTGATGATGGCCACCACTTTTATTTTTTTCTGTTGAAACAGTTCTGCAATTTCAATCGGTACAATATTGCAACCGCTTGATGAGATGATCAATGCTGTATCAGTTTCATGTAAATCGAAATTGCGCAATATCCTGTCTGCAAGCCCGCTTACGTTCTCAAGGAACATTGCCTGTCTTTGTCCGTTGGCACCCACGACAAGATTGTGAAAAGTGAGCGACAATTCAACGATTGGATTAAAGCCCGGGAAGGAGCCATAACGTGGCCACATTTCTTCTACCATTATCCTGCTGTGGCCGCTGCCAAATACATGCACCATTCTGCCTGCAAGTATTGTTTGCGCAAACCATTCTGCGGCTTGCTTAATTTGTGATTGTTGTGCATGTATCCTTTCGATAATGGCACTGCATTTTTGTAAGTATGTTTCGGTAAGGTTCATTTTTATTTTGAAATTAATTCTCGTTGTAAATCTATTCAACTTTTTGCCTTGTTGCCGTTCCTGTATGTTTGTATAAACAGGCGAATGAAGGTTGGCCACAGAGGGCCGCAGAGTAGATGAGAACCACAGAGCATTTTTTCTGTGGCTCTCTTTTTTTCTCTGTGGTTCTCTGTGGCCTTTCACAGCTCAATAGAATTACCTTCAGAGGAAGAGTGCGACGCAACGGAAGTTAAATTAATGTACAAAAGCCCGGTACAAAAAATTTTTCCTTCTCCTATTGCACATGCTCCAGTGCATAACAAGCTGCGCCTGCCGCACCGGAAAGATCACCAAATGCTGCTTTGATAATCTCTACTTTGTTTCCACCCGCACGCCACTCATACTTTGCCAGGTATTCTTCCAGCGGTTCAAACAAATCTTTGCCAGCTTCGGTGATACCACCGCCAAGAATAATTGTTTCAGGCGAAAGTAAATTAGTTACAGAAGCAATACCAATTGCCAACTTGCGCACAGACGTAAGCCATATTTTTTTTGCAAACTCATCTCCAGTCCTCATCGCATCAAGCATCTGTTGGGTGGAGGTAAACTTACCATTACTGCGCCGTTGAACCGTTACATTTCCAATGGCATCTTCGAGGCTTCCGGGCATGCCGGTTACATCGGGCTCGCCTTCATCATTGATAACAATATGGCCAACGTGCCCGGCCTTGTTGAAAGCGCCCTGATAAGGTTTTCCGTTAATAAGTATTGCACCACCAACACCGGTGCCGAGCGTAATCATCACCACATTTTTTTTATGTTTTGCTGCACCTAATCTTGATTCGGCCATTAATGCAGACACTGCATCGTTTAAAACATAGGTGGGTGTGTGTAAAAAATCTTTCCAGCAAAAATTTTCAAGGCCCTGTAAACGTCCGGGCATAAAAGCGATTGCAGTATTATCATCGTTTGGCAAGCCCGGTGCTGAAATACCCACAACAAATTGATCTGTGCTGATTATTTGCATTAATTCGTTTACAGCTTCTGCAACAGTACGCTTCCAAAAAGTATCGTCACCATCATTGGTTGGCTTGTACAACTGATGCAAAATATTTCCATCAGCATCGAGCGCCAATGCTTTTATTCTTGTGCCCCCGAGATCAATACCAATTGCTGTTGCTGACATATTTATAATTCTGTTATAAAATTAAAATTGTCCTTCACTCAGTTCCCAACCACCATCGACTGCGATCACCTGGCCCGTGGTGAACTTTGAAGCATTTGACATAAAATAAACAGCGAGTCCGTCAAGGTCTTCGGGTTTTCCAATTCGTCCGCCATCTAATGGTTGCTTTGTTTTTATGAATTGCATTATCGTTTCATCCTTAGCTGCACGCTGTGCCATTGGTGTTTCTACCAATGCGGGTGCAATCACATTAATGCGGATATTATTTTGCGCATAATATGCTGCAATTGATTTTGTAAAACCGATGATCGCTGCTTTGGCTGCAGCATAAGCATGCGTAGTAAAGTATTTTGGTGAAGGCGAATAACCCAACACAGAACTCATGTTTAGAATTGTTCCTTCTTTATTGAGCTCCAGAAATTTTTTTACCGCAGCCTGGTTGGAATACATGAGCGAAGTGAGATTTAGTTCGAGTGTTTTGTTCCATCCTTCGGCTGTGAGTTCGTGCAAAGGGCCATCGCCCATTTTTCTTCCACTGCCACCGGCAACATGATAGAGCCCGTCAAAATCTCCAAAGCTTTTTATGCAGGCTTCAATTGCATTTACAGCTGTTGAAGCATCTGTTGCATCTGCGCTTATGGCAATGGCATTTGCACCAAGATCAGCTTTTGCTTTTTCTGCGCTTTCTTCGTTGCGTCCAACAACGACAACTGAAGCTCCATGCTCAACAAATGCTTTTGCAGCAGATAAACCCATACCTGTTGTGCCGCCAATGATGACGATCTTTTTGTTTTCTAATTGTGTCATTAAATAGTTTTACTAATGCCGTTGTTTTATTTTGTGCGCCATGCTCAATAAAGAACAGAAAGTACAAGAGTGCGACGCAACGATGCTTAATTGAAATACAAAAGCCCGGCTCAAAAAAAATTTCTTCTATACCATTGGCCATGGAAACTTGCTTTCCAGTTTTATTTTCATTCCGGTTGCGGATGATTTTCTGGCGGCTTCAATAATTTCCAGCACATGCAATGCGTGCTCTACATTGATGCGGGGCTCTGTTTTGTTTACAATGCTTTCGCCAACAACCCTTGCACCTTCCTGCCACTCGTAACCACCTTTGTCTGTGGATAATAATTGCGGCGGTTCTGTATAGGAGTTATCGAGCACTACGCCATTTGTTTCCCAATCGTAACCAATTAAGCGCATGTTTCCTTCGCTGCCAAAAATCTGGATGGAATGCAGCGATGTAGTTCCAGCTTCGTGACCATGCGTGTCGAAAAAATTGAAGCCGCACATTACATGGCTGATTACATTATTATCGTGCTCTAAAAGCAGATGCGCATTGTCTTCGGCTTCTACTTTTATTTTTCCTTTATCATCAACAGTGCGTTCTGGGGTAACGATGCTCAGCATCGCCATCACGCTTTTTGCCGGACCGAGCAAGCCTGTAAGTGTTGCCATATTATACACGCCAAGGTCGGGCATGCTGCCGCCGCCTTTCTCATAAAAGAAAGCACTCCATGTGGGACCTGTATGGCCGTACTGTGCATGAGCGCTGGCAATACGACCCAATTTTCCTTCCTGCAAAGTTTTGCTCATAAATGCAAACTGCGGGCTATCGACTACGGCAGGGGCACCCCATATTCTGAGACCTTTACTTTTTGCAAGTTCAAGCAAAGCTTTTCCTTCTTTATACGTATTGGCCATCGGTTTTTCACTCCACACATGTTTACCCGCATTCAAAGCAATCTTATTCAGCTCGCCGTGCACCTGCATATCAGTTGTTGTAACCATCATATCAAACGGAACGCCGGCAAGCATTGCATGAATGTTGGGATAAGTTTGCGCACCAACATTGTACTTTTTATTTTGTTCAACTGCACGTTCATATTTTATGTCGCACAAACTTACTACCTGTAAGTAAGGAGATGAAAGAAGCTGTGGTAAATAACGGTTGCTTACGCTGCCGCAGCCTATTTCTGCGATTCGTAGTTTTTTATCAGGTGTTGTGGCAGCCCAGCTTTCAAGCGATGAAACAAGTAAAGCTGCACTCGCCATGGCTGTGCGTTTTAAAAAATCACTTCGGGTAATTTCGGACATGGCAATCATTTTAATCGGTAGAAGAAATGTATGTTATCAGCTTCAGTAAAGCTATGAAGCTTCTGTTGTGTCACTCACTTGTACTGCAACAATTTTATTCAGCAAATCCTGCTCATCAGTAAAATTATTTTTTTATCAACGGGCTTTCGAAGCCCAATTTATTTAATCCATTTTGTATTTCGGGGCAACTCATAAATAATTTCCAAAGCAAGCCACTGCGGTAATTTTCTATCATCGCAACTTCGGGCCCCTGGTCAATTGCGAGATACCAGGGTTTGCACCATTTGGCATCTTCACTAAATGCATCGTAAAAACCATAATTG
>JANXWM010000557.1 GCA_025351145.1 Chitinophagaceae bacterium | reverse complement strand
TACAGCGCATTATTTAAGGGAGCAGCTAATTGAACTGGCGAAAAAAAATTACCATGATAAACTGGCAAGGTTGCGGTTGATGGTGTTTCGTGGCGATGGTGGATTGTATGATCCGGAAAACCATTTTCCAAATTATTTAATTCAAACATGGGCATTGAACCCTGCCAATAATGAACTTAATAAAAATGGTTTGGTGATTGATATTTATAAAGATGCCCGCAAAGTTTGCGACCAGTTTTCGCACATAAAAAGCAACAATTTTCTGTCTTATGCCATGGCGGTATTGTGGGCAAAGAAGCATCAGTTGAATGATGCACTGCTACTGAATCCATACGGAAACATTGCTGATGCAACCATTGCAAATGTTTTTATTGTAAAAGACGGGATGGTTAAAACACCGGCACTTGCTGAAGGGCCGGTTGCAGGTAATATGCGCAGGCATTTGCTAAAATGCATGCACGAAGAAAATATACCGGTTGAAGAAACACAGATAAGTTATGAGGATGTTTTACAGGCTTCGGGTATTTTTTTAACCAATGCCATTTATGGTTTGCGCTGGGTAAAACAGGTTGGGGAAAGCAATTACCAAAACACACTTGCTGAATCATTTCATAAGAAATTTATAGAACCATTGTTTGTATAGTCAACTTTTAAGCAGTTCTCTTGTTCTACCTGCAAATAATTATACAATGAATCCTTGCGTGAATATTATGTGGTTTAGAAGGGATTTAAGGTTGAGCGACAATGCTGCGTTGTACCATGCCCTGAAAGGCAGCAACCCGGTTGTGCCTATTTTTATTTTTGACAAGAATATTCTTGATGACCTGGAAGATAAGGCAGACAGGAGGGTAGGATTTATTTATGCAGCACTGGAAGAAATGCATGAGCGGCTTGCAAAAATGGGCAGCAGTTTAGAAGTTTATTATGGTTATCCATTGCAGGTTTATAAAACGCTGCTGCAAAAATATACCATTGAAAAAGTTTTCAGCAATCACGATTATGAGCAGTATGCCATTGACCGGGATAGTGAAGTTGAGGGTTTACTAAAAACGCATGGCGCTTTATTTGAAACACACAAAGACCAGGTGATTTTTGAAAAAGATGAAGTTTTAAAAGAAGATGGAAAGCCGTACACGGTTTTTACGCCTTACAGCAGGAAATGGAAAGCTACATTGCAAGCGTTTCATTTAAAGGCTTATCCTACTGAAAAATATTTCTCCAATTTTTATAAGCAGGATAAAGTTGTAATTCCTTCGCTGGAATGTATGGAATTTAAATCTGTGGCAAAACCTTTTCCGTCTAAACAGTTAAAAGAAGATACCGTAAAAAAATATTCACAGAACCGTAATTTTCCTTCGCTGGAAAACGGCACTTCCAAAATGGGCGTGCACCTGCGTTTTGGAACCGTGAGCATTCGTGAACTTGGAAGAAAAGCAGGAGAACTGAATGAAACCTATTTTAACGAATTGATCTGGCGTGACTTTTATCATATGATTTTATGGCACTTTCCGCACATCAGCAAAGGGCAGGCTTTTAGAAAAGAATACGATCTCATTTACTGGCGAGATAACGAAGAGGAGTTTGAAAAATTTTGCGCAGGCAAAACTGGTTACCCAATTGTCGATGCCGGCATGCGCGAATTAAACGAAACAGGTTTTATGCACAACCGTGTGCGGATGATTGTTGCTTCATTTCTTACCAAGCATTTGCTTATCGACTGGCGAAAAGGTGAAGCTTATTTTGCAAAGAAATTACTTGATTTCGATTTTGCTGCCAACAATGGCGGCTGGCAATGGGCCGCAGGCAGTGGCTGTGATGCAGCTCCTTATTTTCGTGTATTTAACCCAACGCTGCAAACAGAAAAATTCGATAAGGATTTAAAATATATCAACAAATGGGTGCCGGAATTAAACAGCTTTGAATATCCTGAACCTATGGTGCAGCATGAGTTTGCAAGAAAGCGGGCGCTGGAGGTTTATGGGAAAGTTTTGAAAACTGTTTAAATGCGGATTTGGAAGATTTAATTCAAAAATATGTTTGACACATCAATGGAAATTTCAGGATGTAATTGCTGGTAAACTTCTAATAATTTTATAACAGCACTTTTGCCATCTTCACCCAAATCAAGCGAATAATTATTCACGTATAAATTGATATGCTGCCGCATTACATCCTCACTCATTTCCTGCGAATGTATTTTTACATAATCAGCCAGTTCTTTATAATGATTTCCATAAGCATATTCAACGCTTTTCTTTATCAACCTGTCAACCTTCATAACTAAATCAACTGGCAACACCCTCTTCGCGACAATACCTCCAAGCGGAATAGGAACGCCTGTCGTTTGCTCCCAATATTCACCCAGGTCCATCAATTTATGTAAGCCTTTTAAATGATAAGTAAACCTGTTCTCGTGAATAATTACTCCGGCATCAACCTCTTTATTCAAAACCGCATCTTCAATCTGATTGAAAACTTTGAAGATTTTATTTTTTGCATCGGGAAATGCAAGAGAGAATAACATATGAGCTGTAGTGTTCTCGCCGGGGATAGCAATAACGCTTTCATTGTTCACTGTTCGTTGTTCATTGTTCGTTATTAGTAGCGGTCCAACTCCCTTTCCCAAAGCTCCGCCACTGTTCAGTAAAATGTATTGTTCTAAAACAAGTGGAAATACGCCATAACTGATTTTGGAGAAATCAAGTTTGCTTTGCTTAGCCCAGTCATTCAGCGTTTGCACATCTTCAAGCTGCACATCAAATTCCAAACCTTCTGTATCAATTTTATGATTCACCAGTGCATCAAAAATAAATGTATCGTTGGGGCATGGAGAAAATCCAAGAGTAAGTTTCATGTCTTTTAGCTTGCAGCTAACAGCTATCAGCCATCAGCTTGATTGATATATTTTTTCAATAAACGCCAGTATTGTTTTCGTAAGATTATCTATTGCTTCTTTCATTTTCCATTCTGCCTTATTCCTTTCACCAATATAATTACTTACTGCCCTTATCTGCAGAAAAGGAATATTTAATTCCCTGCACACATAATGCAAAGCTGCGCCTTCCATACTTTCTGTTACGGGGTTGTATTTTTTTATCAACTGGGCAATGCGTTCTTTGCTGGTGGTAATTTCATTTACAGTAATGGCGGTTACTTCGGGCAGTTGCAGCAGGTTAAATTTTTCAAGAAAATGATTGTGCAGTTTTCTTTTTTCAAAAGGAGGGTAGTTCGATTTTTCCAGCTTCAGGTCAAAAATATCTTTCCACTTTCCATCTTCTTCCACACCCGTGTCGCCCAGTATTTCTTCCTTCACTGCAACCACCGAACCCAATGGTAAGTTTGCATCAAATGTTCCGGCAATGCCAACCTGAATAATTAAATCTGGCTTCTCTTCATAAGCAAGCCTGGTAAGCGATACGGCATTCGAAAGCATGCCCACGCCCCCCTGGTGAAAACTTGCTTTAAACCTTTTACTGTCGCTCGTATATAGTCCGTCTATTGCCAAAAATGCGGGCATCCATTCTCCAATTGTTGCTGCTGTAATTACCACTCTCATAGAGCTGCAAATGTCGTAGTTATTTTGTTACAACAGATTCATTTAAATTCACTGATTATTTTTTTATTACAGGAAAAATCTGTAGAAATTTTATGTACCAAACTGAAGAATATCTATTAAGCTTTAGTTGCGTCGCACTCTTGTGCGTTCAGATTATCGTGCGTCATTGCGAGGAACGAAGCAATCTCCTGGCATAACAAAAACGCACGGTAAGAGATTGCTTCGCAAAGCCTCGCAATGACGG
>JANXWM010000536.1 GCA_025351145.1 Chitinophagaceae bacterium | reverse complement strand
AGTGAACTTATATTGCAGCCATAGATGAAGAAAATTGTTTGCATATATATTCTTGGTGCGGTTGCATTTGGCAGTTGCAAAAGCATTAATAAACTTGCGGCTAAAGACAATTCGGCTTCAAAGAAACCAAAACAAACCAATCAATCAGCCGATATTAATTTCCTGGAAAGTTTTAGTGTTACGCCGGGGGGCACACGTTCTGTAATTGCAGAGTCTTCACCGGTGGTTAAAACATATAAACCTACTTATAATACCGCCAATAAAAACTTTAATATTGAAACAGCTTCAAGCCTGCAGTTTAAGTATGCCATGATGCTCGACATGCCCGTGGAAGACCTTGATAATATTGCCTTATTAAAAGAACTCGATTACTGGTGGGGCACCAAATACTGCATGGGCGGGTCAACCGAAAGCTGTATTGACTGCTCGGCGTTTACGCACAATGTTTTGCTCGATGTGTACAGCACCAATATCCCCCGCACCGCTGCGCAGCAATACGACAGCAGCATACACATTGAAACAAGCGAACTGCAGCAGGGCGACCTCGTTTTTTTTCAAACAACCTCGCGTAAAGAAATCTCGCATGTGGGCGTTTACATCGGCAACAATAAGTTCGCACATGCATCTGTAAGTAATGGTGTAATGATAAGCGACCTCGATGATGCTTATTGGAAACCAAAATACCGCGGTGCCGGAAGGGTGAGGAAGTAGTTTGGAGTTATGTCTCTCAAGAATTTTATGTACCCGGCTGAAGTAATGTTGTGAAGCTTTACTTGCGTCGCACTCTTGTACGTTTGGAACTTTATTGGGCTTTTACCGAAGCGTAAAATGAAGCGAATATTTAACTCACGAAGAAGGCTACTATAAATTCTTTACTGAAATATTATATCTTTTGGAGGCTCAAATTCATCTGGCTTGATTTTATAATTTTCGTCGATTTCAATTGCGTATTCCTGAACAGATTTATCTCCATTAGAATCAACGAAAACTTTTTTTAAGACAATCTTATTCCAATACCAAAATCTTAGTTGACCGCCAAATTCTTTAATGATGCATTGCTTGCCTAAAAATGTATCAGCACCAATTATTTTTTCAAGACTGTCCGTGACTCCTAAAAATTCTTCAAGGTGAAAACGAGTCCTCATGCTTCCAATTTTCTTATCAAGGTCAATATTATAAATGATGTCATGAGTTTGAATAGCTAATATATGTTGTGTTGATGGTATTTTATTTTTTGTAGTCGTATCTGATTTATGAAATAATGAATCAAACATTTTTGTTATTGGATGAAGTGTGTCAATATAAGCAACTCCGTTTTCCTTTTCTATATTACCCCAATTATCAAAAATTATAGTTTTTTCACCTTTGGCAAAACCAATGTTATACTTGTAGACAATTTTACAGGATTTTATATCATAAATCTTTTTTGAAAGTGAACTATCCTGCGAATAGGAATTTAAATAAAAAGTTATGAATAGGGTTAGGAGAAAATATACTTTCATCATTTGGCTAAGGTAAGTACAAGTTTTAGTAAATCGTCTTCAATTTACGCTTCGGTAAAAGCTCAATAGAATATCTGAGCGTACAAGAGTGCGACGCAAGGAACGATCAATAGAATTGCCAACGCCGGGTTACAAAAAATTGTATTTAGGAAACAAAAAGATCTAATGCATCAGTATTTTTTGTGCATTGCTGCTATAGATTTTTTTGAGTGTTGCATCTGTTAATGCGAGGCCGTATAAGGGCCAGTGATAATCGAATATGTCCTGCTTGTAAAAATGTTCGTCGGCAGTTTCGAGAATGCGGAAAGTGATATGGTACATATCTTTTGCTGTGCCCATGTCGGTGCCGTATACGAGCCTGCTTGCATACTTTTCCATAAAGGCATGCACGAAGCGGGGAATGGGGGCGATTTCTCCATAACGGGCGGCAATGTCGGCATAGAGGTTGGGGTAAGTGTCGAATAATTTGGCGAGCATATTTAAATTGGAACAGCAGTTAGCGAGGTGGCACGCAATAAATGTTGTATTGGGGTTTTCTTTTACAGCGTTTTCAAGCGTGGTGACCAACTGATCGTGGTTGAGTATGCCGGGTTTTGTGAGGTCAACTTTCCATGTGCCGGCGTTCATTAAACCATCGTTTGTGGAATCGGCATTTTCGTACATCCATGCATCTTCTGCCACATGGATACTTACGGGCATGTGCAGCTCTGCACATTTTTGAAGCAGTGGTTTCATTTGAGGATTATCGATATGTAACCCATAGCCGGGAGTGGGGCCGGAGTAAAATTCACCAAGGCCTTTATCGCCTAATTCGCCCACGCCTTTTGCGCCCATTTTGTAGCATCTTTCTAATTCTGCTACTGCGTGTTTTTGCCAGCCGGGCTGATCGTGACCGGTATAATCGAAGCCACACCAGACCTCGAACCTGTCTTTGTATCGTGCATACTTCGCTACAACAGAATCGAATTTTGAGCCTGTTGAATAAGACAGGATAATTGTTTTTGCAACGCCTGTTTCGTTCATGGTGTTTACCCATTCATCAACTGCTGCATCGGTTTTAGGGTAATCGTGGGAGTGAAAATCTACCACAGGGTATTTTGCTTTTTCAACTTTTGTTTCAGGGATTTTATAAATGGAAACGGGATGAAAATCTTTTAGTTTGAGATTATTGATATCCTGGCAAAATGCGATGGTGATAAAGCCTTGCATGAGTGTAAGCAGAACCAGTCGTTGTTGTATTTTAAGTGTCAAAGTATTGATGGTTTATGTTTGATGAAGATAATAATTTATTGAGTGAAGACAGGATGTTTATCTACGCTGCGGTAAAAGCTGCTGTATAATCTGAACGTACAAGAGTGCGACGCAAGTAAAGCTTAATAGATGAACTGTTGCCCGGTTCAAAATACCTTTAATGTTTTTTTACGGATGCTGTGATTTAGGAAAGATAAAATTGAAATAAACCCAGAGTGTGATAACATGCATTAAAAAAGCTGTACCTGTAACTGCGACAAAATAAATGAGCAGCTTTGCAAAACTTCTTTTGTGTAAAAATTTTCTTTTTAAATATACATGCAGTGCAAATACAGGTACGGCTACCATTGCAAAATACATAAGCATGAGCCATTGCCAGTAGGGAACGTTTGTCATTAAGCGGTTACGTTTATTTGCATGGCGTACTTAGTTCATGATCATTTCCCTTGCGTTCTCTAATGCAGCAGCAGTGGGCCTTTCGCCGCTGAGCATCTGTGCTATGGAAGTAATGCGTTCGTCCTGGGAGAGCAGGCGGATATTTGTTTTTACTGCATCTCCTTTTATCTCTTTGTACACAAAGAAATGTGCATCGGCACGGCCGGCAATTTGCGGTTGGTGTGTGATGCAGATAACCTGCCGCTTTGCAGACAACTGTTTCATAATAACACCAACTTGTCTTGCAGATTCACCGGAGATACCCGTGTCAATTTCATCGAAAATAAGTGTGGGTAAATTGATGGATTGCGCAACAAGAGATTTAATGCAAAGCATCAGCCTGCTTAATTCTCCGCCGCTTGCAACTTTACGCAATGGCTCAAATCGGTTGCTTTTATTGGCATCGAATAAAAAGTCTATGGCATCTTTGCCGAAAGCATTTAAGGCACAGGGTTTTACTTCAACTTTTAACCTTGCATTGGGCATGCCGATTTGAAAGAGTAACCCGTTTACATGTTGAACAAATGGTGTCGTTTGTTTTTGCCTTGCCGCGGAAATATCGGCAGCCAGTTTTTCTGATTGCTGCTGAAACTGCGCCACTTCTTTATCTTTTGTTGCAATTGCTTCATCAATATTTAGTACAGCCTGTAATTTTTCTTTAAGGTTGCTTTGAATTTGCAGCAGTTCTTCAGTTGTTTTAACGCCATGTTTTTTTAATAGCCGGTAACCAATATTTAACCGCTCATTTATTTGCTCAATCTGTTTTTGATCGAAGTGTATAGCTTCATTGATACTGTCAATTTCTGCAGCAATATCCTGCAGCTCTATATGTGTGCTTTGCAAGCGTTCAATTACTGAGGCAATGTCTTTGTGATAAGCCGAATAATGATGAAGCTGGTTGATGGTTTGCTTCAATGTTGGCAGTACAGGTAATTCGCTTTCATTCAAATCAAAAGAAGCTTTGGTGAGCGTAGTTTTTATGCCTTCTGCATTGCTCTGCATCTGCAGTTCATTGTCTAAATCTTCCAGCTCATTTTCTTTTAAACCTGCTTCGTTAAGTTCATCAAATAAAAACTGGAAATAGTCCAGTTCTTTATTAAAATTAGACTTCTGCAGCTTTAACTGTTCCAGTTGCTTTAACTGCTGCTGCCATTGATTAAAAGCAGTATGGTAAGCAGCAAGTTTATCTGCATTACCGGCCAGTGCATCCAATACTTCACGCTGAAAATCTGAGTCGCCAAGTTCCAGTGTATCGAACTGCTGGTGAAGGTCAACCAATAGCGAAGCAAGTGCTTTCAATTGCTGTAAAGTAGCCGGAGTATCGTTGATAAAAGCCCTTGATTTTCCATTGGCGGCAATCTCTCTTCTTAACACAAGCTCATGTTCATTATCCAGTTCATTTTCTAAAAGAAAATCTTTTACTTCCTGTTTGTTTTCAATGTCAAAATAACCTTCAATAAAACATTTTTTATCGGCGTGCATCAGTATAGAAGTATCTGCCCGTTCGCCAAGTATTAAGCTTAAAGCGCCCATTAAAATACTTTTACCCGCACCCGTTTCGCCGGTAATAATACTCAGTTTATCAGAAAAGATAATTTCTATTTCATCAATGATCGCGTAATTCTGGATGTGTAATTTCTGAAGCATAAAATTGTGTACTGCGTGCAAATTAGCAAATGTGCAATGAAGAGAAAAAATGATT
>JANXWM010000523.1 GCA_025351145.1 Chitinophagaceae bacterium | reverse complement strand
ACGTTTCAAACTTTATCATGGTCAGTCAAAATAAAATCATGAAAACTTTTTCAATCTGCTGCTGTTATTTGGCAATTGCATGTATAATCTATTCGTGCAGTAAAGATGCTGCAAAAGCTGCAAGCCCGCAGCCATCTGATTATGGAAGCAGGCTTGTTGAATACGATCCTTCTTATCCGCTTGCAGGCGATTGGGTACTTAAATATTCTAACGGGGGAACCCCAAACATACATACAGATTATCCGCAGGATAATAATGTTGGTTATTATACCTGGGCTTCTCATTTATCATTGCTTGAAAATGACTCAGCCTATTGGAATTCGTGGGGGATAGATGCAATGCCCATAAGGTTCTTTCCGGGCAGTTATTCATTTCCTGCTAACGCAAATAACCTTGCTTTTATTAACTTTAATTTCAGCATATACAACGATTCGGTATTTGAGTATTCGTTGAAAGATAAGGACACGCTGCTTTTAAAAAACTTTCTCAATGCCCCCACTGTATATACTTATGCAAGAAAATAAATGATTACTTATTTATTGCATGCACATTAAGTTAAACACCAACGGAACCGGTTGAAGAAAGTTACCTGGTAATGTTTATTTGGCCCTCATTTTATTTCCCTTTGCATCGTGTGTAACTTCCGCAAAACCAAGCTTTTCCATCAATGGCGGAATATACATTCCAAATCGCCCACGTAACCCTTTCTTTAAACCATACCAACCGCCTGCAGGGTTTTTTTCTGATCTGCCCCATGCTTCCACCGTTCCTTCTTTCGCAGGTTTCTGTTCGTCTACACTTCCAAGTTCCATCCAGTCGCCATGGTTTTTAAGCATTGTGTGAAGGTCTGCAAGGCAACGGTAATCATAATGCAAAACAGTTTTACCAACGGTACATACTAAGATATCTTTCCCGTCTTTTATATCTTTGTGCATAGTAAATTCAGAAGACAGAGGTGGGGTTTTAAGTGTCCATGGACTATCTTTTGTTCCTTCTTCTTTTGCCATAAGGATAATTTTTAGAAAATTGAAAATTGTGCAATCAATTTAAAGATTTAAAGTGTCGCGCTAAAATAATAACAATGTTCAAAGCTTGCTGAAGTGGGAGAAATAGATGTTTGTCCACCCAGCTAACCGCACCTAAATTTATAAATAAAAGTTGATGATTTGCACATTGCTATATTAACAATTACAAACACTTTACTACTGCAGAAAGGCTTTTATCTTAAGTTCCAGGTCACCCTGCTAATGATTGAAACAGCATGGCAAACAATACAATTTAATTGTCCAAAATGCAGTAATCCTGTTAAGCTTTCCTTGCATCGCACTCTTGTACGTTTATATCGTTATTGAGCTTTTACCATAGCGTAGATCGAAGCAAATGGTTGTTTAGGCAGGTCGATTAACAACTGTAGAGTTTACCGCCTGGTGCTTTACAAAAACTCAAATCTTTGCTGGAAAACGATTAATATTTTTGTAATAAATATACACGGCAGGTTCTTTACCTATTGCTGTAAACCATTGCTGGCAATAAGGTGCCATCCAAATAGAATCTCCTTTTTTTACAGGATACCATTGTTGGTTAAGCATATATACGCCTTGCCCTTGCAGAAAGAGTAACCCATGCTCCATGATATGTGTTTCAACAAATGGCAAATGCCCGCCGCTTTGGTAAGTAAAAATATTTATTGCCATATCGAATGATAAATTATCTGGCAATAATACCTGCAAACGCAAGGCATCATCACCAAGGTAAGCAGGTGCTGGAAAATTAACGGCATCACCAAATTGTATTTCAGGTATGTTATAACTTTCCAATTTTTCGTACACTTTATGAAAAGTAAGAATTTGCGTTCCCTCCTCAAATCCTTCAAATAAATAAGTTTTTTGAACAGGCACATATACAAATTGCCCCTTGCTTAAATGTTGTGCTGCACTCTCTATCGTTGTTTTACAACTTCCCTCCACGATATAAAAGAAAATTTGCGAAGCAACTGTTTTTCCTTCGAGGTTTGCTCCGTTTTTGGCAGTAATAATTGTTTGGCAAAAATTTGCACCCATTGCTTCATTAATAATAACATTGACAGTACAATTTATCCAGCCAGGCACATTACTATTGATGTAGCCGTCCAGGGCAATGATGGCATGATTACTTTTTACAACACTTCGTGTTAAAGCTGATATTTCCATCGTTATGATTTAATTTAAAAGTTTTTTTTCCATTACCAGATTTGAAAACTTTTGACTAGGTTTAATTTAAATTATTGCAATCTTATCTTTTATTACGAGGAGTAACATTCAGTAACGTTTTTACACAGTGCCCATTAGTGGACAAAACGTTGAAGAGTGCGACGCAACTGGGTTTCATAGCAGCAATGCAGCCTGGTCAATAAAAAAATTACCCTCACTAAATGTTGCTTCCTGTAATATATTAATTTTTTGTTTTCAAGTTTTCCAATTTCTTTTTTGTTTCTGCATCATTTCCTAAAGTCAGGGCTTTTGTAAAGTTTTCAATTGCTTTTTTAATGTCGCCTTTTGCTTCATAAAAGTCACCCATACTGTCAAAAACATTAGCATCTTGTGAATAATTGTCAATGTTCATCTTGAAGAAAAATTCTGCTTTGTCCCATCTTTTAAGTCTCATGCAGGAATATCCCAGGTTGTTTACCAAGTCTTTGGGGGGAAGTACCGTATAACCTAATGTTTGTGATACTTTTTTAAAATGAGCAATAAATAATGAATCAATATTTGAAACGGCATCAATATATTTTTCGGGGTTTATCTGCAAAAGGTTTGTCTTGAATTCGTTGTTATCAAATAAAAATTTTAAAGCATCATATTGCCCGTTCAATGGAATGGTTTCGTGTACTTCCTGCGGGTAAAATTTTGAAACCCACCGAAGCCCGCTATTATTTTCATTTTTCAATATATTCACAAATTGGCTAACAGAACGATACAGAATAGTATTGATCGTGGTATCTTTTAATGCTGCAAGCGTGTCCATACCTAAAGGCATATCATTTGCCCTGGCAATAAATAGAGACATGTTCGTGTATTTTTTCTTGAAGAAATCTTGTTTGGCCTGTTGTACAAGTTTCTTGTTTTGCCACCATAAACTTGGGTCAATAGCAATATAGGCATTAAAAAACTGTGTGTTATTCAATAGCGTATTTATAACAGTTAGCCCACCTAATGAATGCCCGCTAAATATACGGTACGGAGCGGTTGGGTAAGTTGAATCAATATGTGGCATCAATTCTTCTTTTATAAAGTTCATAAAATTTTCACCGCCTTTTGAATTGCTGGTAGCGGGTGTGAGGTCTCTGTTGCGATCGGTGTTTGTAATTCCAACTACAATTATATCGCCCCAAACCCCGCTCATTTGTTTTATCATACCAACAGTAGCATAAAAATGTTCTTCACCATCGAGCAAATACAAAACGGGATAACGTTGAAGATTTGTTCTATTAGTTTGTGCAGGGTTATATATCCATACTGTACGTTCTTCCTTTAATATATTTGAATATATTTTGTTGACAGTGCCGATTGTTATGTTATCAATATTTTGACTTTTTGCAGCCGTATAAACAAAAAGAAAAATAATGCCTGCAAATAATTTCATTTTTAGAATTTTATAATCTGTTAAACGGAATGCTTGTTTAAAGTGACGGACAACAATATTACTATCCATTCCTTTTGCAGAAAGGTTTTTATCTTAAGTTCCAGGTCACCCTGCGGAAGACCAGGAACAACGGGTATAGGTTACAAAACATATTTGTCAAACCAATTGATCATTCTTTTATAAAAATCAATATTGTGTTTTATTTGTCTAAATCCGTGAGGTTCGTTCGGATACAAAACCAATTCAGTGGGAACATTGTAATAGCGCAGTGCCCTATACAATTCCTGCGATTGACCAACGGGGTCAATTTTATCATTCTCTCCCTGAATGATTAATGTAGGCGTTTTGGCATTTTTTATAAAACTAATGGGAGAATGCTTGTAAAAATTTTCAAGATTCTCATACGGCGTACCAAAGAACCAACGGTCATATGCTGCATTATCTTCAGTGCCAAATTCGCTCGCTAAGTTTGCCATACCAGCGCCCGCCATAGCTGCTTTAAAACGATTGGTTTGTGTTACTGCCCATCCTGCCATATAGCCACCATAAGACCATCCGGTAATACCCATACGGTTGCTGTCAATATTTTCTTTTGCTATCAGCATATCTACGCCATTCATAATATCTTTAAAATCATTACCGCCCCAATCATTCCTGTTGGCCGTAATAAAATCATATCCATACCCCTCAGAACCTCTAATGTTTGGGCAGAAAACTGCATATCCCCGTTGTACAAATAACTGAACCCACGCGCTGTAATCATTAATAAATGCACCAGTAGGGCCGCCGTGTATAAACACTACCAATGGTAATCGTTTGGTTGTAGTTGTTACAGGTTTGTAAAGTGCCGCTTCAATAGAGAGCCCGTCAAAACTTTTATAGTTAATAAGCCGGGGTTTTGCCAAAGTAATGCTGTCAAATACTTTATTGAAATGAGAAACCTGTACTGGCTTTTTATCTGCATCCATCAGCCAAACCTCGCTGGGCTTTGTTGCGCTAAAGCTTTCAAAAAGAAGCGTTCCATCTGTAGCAATATCAAATGCCCGAATGTTTTGATTGATCGAATATTCATTTGCATTTCCGTTATCATCAATATTATATAAGCCTGTGGAAAATCCTTTTTGTACAACAGAAACCAAATGATGGTTGTCAATAAATTTAAACATCCAAATGGGGCGGTCAATACTTTTACCGGTAAGGTTTTTAGCAACACCTGTTTTCAGCGATTGCAGAAAAAGATCATGTGCGTTCGGGCCATCTCCAAGTGAAGAATTATAAGCTACACTGTTTCCGTCAGGGGATATTAAGATATTCCCCCAAAAGGGATGAGCAGGGCAGGAAATATTTACCACAGAACTGTCTTTTACCGACAATAAACTCAATTGGTAAACGGGAACCTCAGCAAGCGGTAAAGCCTGTGTAACCAATAACAATACATCGCCCAAAGGCATCCATTGGATTTCTTCCACCTCCCAATTTTGGTGGGTGAATTGTGTTGTTTGTTTCGTGTTTACATCAATAGTAAAAACCCTTGTAGGCTTTACCGATTCACTTACTACTTCTTCATCATATTTATCAGCCTGCCTTTTTTCTTCTTCCGCAGAAGCGGGTTCTTCGGCCAGGTACGCAATGGTATTGCTTTTCGGGTTCCATACAAATTCCGTAACGGATGACTTAGCCTCGGTTAACTGCAACGCTTCGCCTCCGTTTATATCCATCAAATAAATTTGATTATCCTCATTTCTGTTTGATAAAAAAGCAAGCTGGCTTCCGTCGGGCGACCATTTAGGGTTTGTCTCCGACTTTTTTGAGTTGGTAAATTGTTTTATTGTTTTTGCAGCAACATCAATCAGCCAAATATGTGAAGCAGGCAAATTATTTCCCAATCCTGTTTGATAAACAACCACTACAGCCTTTTTCCCGTCTGGAGAAAAAAGCGGGTTTTTAACGGAGTACTTTGATAAAGCCTGTTCAATGGTTAAGCTGTCTTTTTTAGTTTGTGCAATACCTGCACTTACAAAAAATAACAAGCATGTTATTAAGAACAAAAAAGGGGCTAATTAATACTTTGAGGTGCTAAGAGTAGTAATGAGCTAACCTGTAAAGAAAGAAGTCTTTATCTCTTACGCCATAATTAGCTGTAATGAAGCGTTG
>JANXWM010000512.1 GCA_025351145.1 Chitinophagaceae bacterium | reverse complement strand
TATCCAAACTCAGCCGAAATTTCAGTCATGCCTTTCTTATGTATATAATACGATTCTAATAAACTTTTACATGGTTCGCCTAAACTGCCAAGGGCCCTTTCCATTATTGCAAAATCAGCATTTCTTTTTTCATGGATTTCGAGATCTTCTTCTACCGGAACAGTCTCTTCCATGCTTTCAGTTTGTGCCACAAATCTTCCCAGTTGCTGCAACCGTTTAAGCCAAAGCCTGCGGCATACGGAATATACATACGTTTTAATTTGACAGGTTAAGACGAATGATTCACTTTTTGCTTTTTCATAAAGGGTAATCATCGCCTCCTGGAAAATATCACGGGCATCATCATAACTGCCATTATTATTAAGGATGAAAGCCTGTACCATATTAAAGTTGTCTTTATATATGGTATCAATTGCTTTCGAATCGTTATTCGCCAGTCCCCTTAATAAGAGTTGTTCATTGATCTCTTGTTTCACTTATTCTGTTTTAATACCATAAGGAGCGTAAAAGTAACCCAAAACATGTTTTAAAAAGTTTTTCAAAAAAAATCTGTTTGTGCAGGTTACCTTTCTTTAAAATGGGTATTAACATCAAAATTCACTCACAAAAATTTCAAAAAAATGAAAAAATTATTATTCGTTTTAGCGCTTGGCGCTTTCGCAGCTTGCGGTTCAGGTTCTACTACAGCTACTACTACTGATACAGCTGCTCCTGCTGTTGTTGCAGATACTACTGCTGCTGCAGTTGTTGCTGATACAACTCATGCAGATACAACTAAGATGGCTGCTGATACAACTAAAAAGTAATTATTGAAAACTACTGTGTGTTTGATTTTGTGAAAATGCTTGCAAAGAGAATGTAGTTTTAAGATTTTTCATATGGCAAGCAATCGTTAGAGGCCGTTCCGTTTCCACGGAAGGGCTTTTTTATTTTCTATAACTCCGCTTTTTTTAAAATTGTATATTTTGGGCCAGGCAATGGTTCTTTAATCAGCTTCTCTTGCGTCGCACTCTTGTACGTTCTGATTCCTTATTGAGCAATGCGCATCACTCTTTGTCTATTGCCTCTTTGCTTTAATGCCTTGTATTCTGCAGTACAAGAGTCCCTCCACTGCGGGAAGGAACGATCAATTGAAATTCAAGAGCCTGCTACCAAATGATTTTCTTAATTTACTGCCCTCATTTAACGAGCAAATTTCAAAAAAGGCCAGTATGGATAATTATTTCAAAAAATCCTGCAACATGCTGTTTACTGCAGCATTGATAATAACAGCCGGGTTTATCTCTTGTAAAAATACTCCTGAAATAACCAAAGACTATAGCGGATGGAAAACTTATGCAGGATCAAAAGATGGCATACGTTATTCTTCCAATGAACAAATTAATGCAGATAACGTATCGCAGTTGCAGGTAGCCTGGACTTACAGTTCGGGTGACATGGACACAGGCAACCATTCTCAAAATCAGTGCAACCCCATTATGATTGATGGCATACTTTACGGCACTACACCCAAACTAAAACTGTTTGCACTTAATGCAGCAACAGGAGCACAAAAATGGCTGTTCGATCCGGCAATGGAAGACACGAGTGCAAAAAATGATCCTTATGCATTTTTTAAAGTTACCCGCGGCGTAGTTTACTGGCAGAATGAAAAGGGCGCTGATAAACGCATCATGTATGGTGCCGGTTCAAAAATATATGCCGTGAACGCAGCGGATGGAAAACCAATTAAAAGTTTTGGCGAAAACGGTTACATTGATTTAACCAAAAACCTTGACAGGGACAGCGGTACGTACAACGCATTTATTGCCAATTCAACACCCGGCGTTGTTTATAAAAATCTGCTTATTACGGGTATTCGGGTGGGTGAATCTGCTGATGCCGCACCGGGGCCGGTACGTGCTTTTGATGTACGTAGCGGCGAGATGAAATGGATATTTCACACCATCCCCCACCCCGGTGAAAAAAACTACGAAACATGGCCCGATAAAGATGCCTGGAAAAAACTAGGTGGTGCAAATAACTGGTCAGGCATGGCGCTGGATGAAGAGAGAGGAATTGTGTATGTACCCACCGGTTCTGTTGGCGGGGATTTCTATGGTGGCATTCGAAAAGGCCAGAATTTATATGGAAACTCACTGCTTGCCCTGGATGCAGAAACCGGTAAATACCTTTGGCATTACCAGGTGGTACATCACGACTTATGGGACCGCGACCTTGCCGCAAACCCCAATCTTGTAACCATAAAACTTGATGGAAAAGAAATTGATGCTGTGGCACAGATTACTAAGCACGGTTACATTTTCTTATTCGACCGCACCACTGGCAAACCTGTTTTTCCTATTGAAGAAAAACCGTTCCCCTCCTCTGATTTACCCGGTGAAGAAACATGGCCAACACAACCCATTCCCACTTTGCCACAATCCTTTGCGAGACAAACAATCGACTCCAATGATGTTACAGACCGTACACCTGAAGCACATAAAGAAATGATGGATAAGTTTAACCAGGTAAAATATAAAACCATGTTTGCGCCACCAAGCAAAGAAAGCTCATTTATATTTCCCGGCTTTGACGGGGGTGGCGAATGGGGTGGTGCAGCAGTTGATCCTGTTTCCGGAATTATGTATGTAAATGCCAGCGAAATGCCCTGGGCATTAACGATGGTTGATGTGGTAAAGGGCGATGCAAGTTCATTACAAGGTATGGGACAAACAGTTTATGGAAAATACTGTGTTGCATGCCATGGCCCCGAATTAAAAGGCAACGGTACTTCTTTTCCTTCGCTTGTCGATCTTAATAAAAAGTACACAGAAGAGCGATTATGGAAAATAATTTCGGGTGGAAAAAACATGATGCCTGCTTTCAAACAAATCGCTGATAATGATAAAAAAGCTTTGCTCGCTTTTCTGTTAAAAGAGCAGGAAAAAGAACCTGCTTCAAAAGGGCGTGGCGCTGCTGTTGCAAAAGAACCTGTATCTATTAATCAACCAGAAAAGAAAAGCATTCTTGACGAGGTACCCTTCACCATGACGGGCTATAACCGCTTTCTCGACAAAGATGGCTACCCCGGTATTAAACCACCTTGGGGAACGCTTAATGCGGTTGATTTAAATACCGGAAAACTCTTGTGGAAAGTGCCTTTGGGCGAATATCCCGAGCTTACAAAAAAAGGCGTCCCGGTAACTGGTACAGAATGTTACGGTGGCCCGTTGGTAACCAAGGGCGGGCTGGTATTTATTGCTGCTTCCAAAGATGCGGTGATGCACGCCTTCGATAAAAATACCGGCAAACTTTTATGGCAGGCGCCATTACCTGTGCCCGGGTATGCAACACCCGCCACTTATACAATTGATGGCAAACAGTATGTTGTTATCGCATGTGGGGGCGGCAAGATAGGAAGCAAATCAGGTGACCAATACATCGCTTTTGCACTACCTGATAAAAAATAATTTTATTGACCGGGCTTTGGGATATAATGGCATCGCCTCTTGCGTCGCACTCTTGTACGTTCAGAACATTATTCAGCTACAGGCTGCACGCGCTAAGCCCCATGCAAAAAATACAACAGCTTGAAATGTGCAGCCAAAAGCTCATAGCTATTCGGCAGTACAAGTGTGCGACGCAAGGAACGATACCCAAAGAACCGTTGTTTGGCTTAAAAAACTTACTCTAAAATTTGGGATTAATAATGGGATAAAATCCGTGAAGTATTTTAAAAACAATTTCCCTTCAGAATTTAAAAATACATTCGCCGTCTTTTACAAAATGGCATTTATGCAAAAACTATTTTTAATTGTCTTATTGATTTTAACCCAGTTGCATATTAGAGCACAGCAGGCCAATAATGAAAAAACAGGAGCAAAAATCACCGGTAAAATAGTTGATGCCGCCTCAAAAAGCCCTATTGAATATGCCACAATTACATTGTTTCAGCCGGGAAATAAAAAGGCACTGAATGGAACTACCACAAATACAGCGGGCAGTTTTACATTAACCGGCATTAGCCCCGGCAACTTCATCATTGTAATTGAGTTTATAGGTTACAAGCCAGATACAGTTAAAAATGTGCTGATCGAAAAAAAGAACAGCACTTTCGATCTAAAGCTTGTTGCCTTACTCAAAAGCCAGGGCACCTTACAAAACGTTACAGTAACTGCTCAAACAGGATTGATTGTAAACAAGATTGATAAACTGATATTCAATGCCGAAAAAGACCTTACCTCGCAAAGCGGCGTGGCAACAGATGTTTTAAAAAAAGTACCCCAGGTTTCTGTTGATATTGACGGTAACGTAGAACTCGCAGGCAGTTCAAGTATTAAGTTTTTAATTAACGGAAAACCCTCTTCCGCATTTGGCAGCAGCATTGCAGACGTTTTGCAATCCATACCTGCCAGTCAGATAAAAAGCATTGAAGTAATCACCAACCCTGGTGCCAAATATGATGCACAGGGTTTGGGCGGCATTATCAATATTATCCTTAAACAAAGTAAGGTTAAGGGCATTAATGGTAATATTTCCCTAACTGCCGGAACAAGAAATGAAAGCGGTTCCTTTAATTTGAATGCCCGTAAAGGCAATTTTGGAATGAATGCTTTTATCAGTGGCAATGCAAGGTTAACTTCAACTACGCCCAACACTTCAGAACGTTTATCCACAGATACAATTGGCAAATTAGATGCCTCACTGCAGCAGGATGGAAGCAGCCTTTTTAAACGGCATGGCTTACAATCAGGAATAGGTTTCGACTGGACCTACAAAAAGAAAAACAATTTTTCGGGATCGTTCAATTACAACAATTTTGGTAATTCAGGCAACGGCGTAATTAACCAATTGCAGGTTATTACGGCGCAGGGTGCAGGAAATATTCTTTCTGAAATTGCTTCCATCAATCACAACGATAATTCTTTTCATTCCAATAATATTGGTGCAAGCCTTAACTATAAAAGAACCTTTGATAAGGAAGACCAGGAACTGGAGATTGGCGTTAATTCAAGTTTTGATAATAACCACGCCGCTTCGGATAATTTCCAGCTACTGCAGCCGCAGGACTCTCTCTATTACGGCATCAGCGGCGTGAACCCGGGCAAAGAAAATGAAACCGAAATAGCAGTTGATTATACACAGCCATTAAAAAAAGATATTAACCTTGGTGTAGGTGGCAAACTGAATTTTTACAATATCAACAGCAGCGCAAATGTGCTGTCACTTGAACCTGTATCTAAAGATTATTTGTACGATACTTCCCTATCCAACTATCTTCATTATCATCAAAAAGTTTATGCTTTGTATGCCGAGTTAAGTTTCCCCATAGCTGAACTTCTTGATGCAAAAATCGGCGGACGTTACGAACGAACAGAGATCAATTCTTTTTACTCCAATGCACAGGAGCAAGTAAAAAACCCCGGCTACAATACTTTTGTTCCTTCCATTTTTTTCTTAAAAAAATTACCCAACAACCAGTCGCTAAAACTGAGTTATTCAAAACGAATTGAGCGGCCGGATTATAATGAACTCAATCCTTTCGTCAACACCAGCGATCCTAAAAATATAACTGCCGGTAACCCTTATCTGCTGCCCGAAATAGGCAGCCGTTACGAGTTCAGTTACAACCGCAGTTTAGATAAAACAGGTTCTTTTATGATCACGCTTTTTTACCGCTCCAATAACCACGACATACAGCCTTTCATTGTATTTTATCCGTCACTTGCTGTGGGCGATTCTGTGTACAACAATGTTACGGTTACAACGAGAAATAATATTGGCCGCGAAAATAATACCGGCTCCAATCTCTTTGCTGATTTGCATGCCACTTCAAAATTATCCTTCAGAACAAATCTTTTTTTCTTTTACAGGCACACGATCAATGCATTGGATCCAGGCTATAATTCAAACAGTTTTAACTATCGGTTTAATATGAATGCAAGCTATCAGTTCAGCCCTTTGCTGGCCGGCGAATTTTTTGGCAACTTCAATTCTGCCCGCCACGAGGCGCAGGGAAAATACCCGTCATTTACAAGTTACAGTTTTGCCATACGCAAGCAATTCTGGAACAAAAAAGGCAGCCTTGCGCTCACTGCAAACAACCCATTCAGCGAGTATGTAAATCAAAAGGTATCTGTGTTTGGGCCAAATTTTACTGTTAACAGTATTCGCAAAGTGCCCTTCCGTTCTATCGGTATTAATTTTACATGGAAGTTTGGAAAGCTCGAATTTCAAAAAGATAAAGAAGAAAATAAAGAACCCGCGCCAGAAGGTTAATGCGCATTCATATAATGTTATTTTTATGTACCCGGCTGAAGAATATGAATGAAGCTTTGGTTGCGTCGCACTCTTGTACTGTACGAATTCTATTGAGCTTTACCTAAGCGTAGTATTTGTGCAAACTTAAAGTGATAACATTCAAACATCGTGTAAAGAAAAAAGAGCGTATTAATACGCTCTTTTTAAAAAACCAAACCAAACATTTAAACTTTAAAAACTAATCTCCGGTATTTGTTTTCACAAAATTTCCATTTTCATCAAAGATTAAATCTTTTCCTTTTACCTCTGCTTCGTAGGTAATCTTTCCGGCTGCATCGCTTATTTTAGCTGCTTCTTTTATTGTTCCCAAATTATGTGCTTTTACATAAGCACTAATAGCAGCAGGCAGTTCACTGATTGCAATGGCTTTTTCAAGTTCTACAAAATTTCCTGCAGGTGTAAATTGTGCAGCATTATCCTCGCCTGATTTACCGCCCCAGTTGGCTTCGTAGTTTCCATTTTCTTTTTCCCACGAAATTTTTGTGGCAGCAGGAAATTTCTTCATACACGCAGCTTTAACTGCAGCAGGTACTTCTGCTGATTTAATATCCTGTGCAAACACAACACCTATAGTTAAGCAAACAATACATGCGGCTGATACAATCATCTTTTTCATAAATAGAATTTTACTTTTTTTAACAGTACTATGTAAACCTATCACCCAAATCTGAAGAAAAGCGGAGGCCGCGAAAGAAGGGTTAATACCTGCTTGAATAAGAAGCCGCAAAAAAGAAGACCTTCTATAAAAACCCCTTGTGTATTGTTTTACCCATACTGGGGGTTTACCGCTCGTTATTGCAGGGTTAGCAAGTTCAACTCCCTTATTCAGCTTACTGGCATGGTATTAAAGCTAATAGTTTTCTTACCTGCTTTTAAAATCAGCAGTGGCAAATAAAATGAAACAAATGCTCAACAAGGTTCCGGAGGTCACATTATTTTTCTGGATCATAAAAGTGCTTGCAACCACAGTTGGCGAAACAGTTGCAGATTTTCTCTCAGAAACATTAAATCTCGGTTTAACCGGCACTTCGTATGTTATGGGCGGGGTATTATTAATTGTACTTTTTATTCAGTTTAAATGTAAAAAATATGTTCCTGCAATTTACTGGCTTGCAGTGGTTTTATTAAGTGTAGTTGGTACCCTAATTTCCGATAACCTTGTAGATAATCTGGGAGTGAGCTTAGCCACAACTTCCATTATATTCGGTGCCGCACTTACTGTTGTTTTCATTGCATGGTATATGAGCGAAAAAACGCTGTCTGTTCATACAATCACCACAACCAGAAGAGAATTTTTTTACTGGCTGGCAATCTTATTTACATTCTCGCTTGGTACATCAGCAGGTGATCTTATATCAGAAAGTTCCGGTTTAGGTTATGCTTATTCGGCGCTTTTATTTGCAGCAATAATTTCTGCAGTATTCATGGCTTATCACTTCTTTAAATTAAATGCAGTGCTGGCATTTTGGATTGCCTATATTATGACACGTCCTCTCGGAGCCTCTAACGGTGATTTGCTCTCGCAACCCGTTAAGACAGGCGGGTTAGGTTTTGGAACTACCGTAACCAGTATCATCTTTCTTCTCGTAATCCTTAGTCTGGTTATTTACTTAACCTTTAAGCAGAGAAGACAAACACAGGTTATGTAATCCGTTATTTACCAAAGTACAAAAGTACGACGCATGTAAAGTTTCATTATAGATATATTGCTAGGCCAAAATATATTACTCATAATCTGATAATCTTTCTGTATTAAAGCAGGCAGGCAGCATTTTGTCAACTTCATAATTTCCGCAGAATCGCTTTTTAATATTACTCGGCTATTAAAAAGATTAAGGTTACCCAACCATTTTGCTGCTGTAGTATATCTATGCCATTTAAATATTATCATTTGCCGGATAGTGAGCATCTTCTTGTAAAAGGTTGCATAACGGGTGAGCGGTCTTCACAGGCGAAGCTGTATAATCTTTATGCGCCAAAGATGTTTGCTGTTTGCATGCGATATGCAAGAAACAGGGAGGAGGCGGAGGAAATAATGCAAGAGGGTTTTATGCGTGTCTTTACTTATATAAAGCAGTTTAAAGGTGCCGGTTCAATGGAAGGATGGATAAGGAAAATTATGGTGAATTGTGCCTTGTTGCGTTATCAGAAAAAGATCCATCTGGCACCTGTTTTTGAATTAAATATTGAACAATGCAATA
>JANXWM010000504.1 GCA_025351145.1 Chitinophagaceae bacterium | reverse complement strand
TCTACGTGAAGCTGATAGTCCATAAATGTTTGCCTGGTTGAAATATTGCCCGTTCCTTTCTTTACGGTAAATACGCCATCATGCACTGTCCATAATGCTGGCTGGTCCGGATGGTCATTATTTTTCCATGCGTCGAGATTTTTGCCATCAAATAACAAGATCGCGTCGGAGGGTGCATCGCCGGCATTTTTACCAGGGGTTACAACAGGTGGAACAGGGGAATAAAACTCTGTCAGCTCGTGCTTCGTTGTTTTGTTTTCAGGAGGCTCACCGATAATGTATTTGGTGGTATCCTGTGCGTAGCCGCTTAAAGCCATACATGAGGCAATGATAAAGAAGAATTGTTTTTTCATATTATGTTTTAAACTTGTTTTCAATTTTTATTTATTGATGGGGAAGCTATCGGTATATTTTGCTGAATAGTGATTTGAACGTACAAGAGTGCGACGCAACAGACGGCGCAATGAAATTCTGTTGCCGGGCTAATAATACTAAACCTTCGGAATTTTATAGCCATTGTGATATTCGGCAGCAAGGTATTTATTGGCATCTGCATCGGTGAATTTTTTATTGTTGTCGTCCCAGTAAATTTTCTTTCCTGTTTTGTAAGCAATATTACCCATTTGGCAAACGGTAGCCACATGTGCACCAACCTGTATGGGCGCATGAAGGTCTTCAAATTTGCGTGACTGCACAACATCAAGAAAATTTCTTGTGTGTAATAGCAAACCGTCATCTGATTTTGGCTGAATGGCAACAGCTTCCATTTTATTTACACCGTTTTGTTTTTCAGGAATTACTTCCCAGCCACCACGGTCAACTACCAGCGTTCCATTATTACCGATAAACGCAACACCATGATCCCTGCTGTAAGGTCCACCATTGATGCCTGTAGCATGCTCCCACTGAAGATTAAAACCTTCAAATTCATAAACGGTTGTAAGCGTATCAGGCGTTTCGGAAGCATCGTTCGGATAAGCAAATTTGCCACCTGCTGCCATGATGCTTTTGGGCACAGGAGACTTCATACCAAGCAAGGCATAATCTATCATGTGAACACCCCAGTCGGTCATTAACCCGCCGGCATAATCCCAGAACCAGCGGAAGTTAAAATGAAAACGGTTTTCGTTGAAAGGCCGCATGGTGGCGGGCCCCAGCCATGTGGTATAATCTACGCCGGGCGGCGGAGTAGTGTCGGGTTTTACATCTACGGGTTTCATCCAGCCCTGGTATGCCCAGGCTTTTACAAGGCGTACATTACCAAGCTTGCCTGAGTGAACAAAATCCATTGCATCTGCATAATGTTTATTGCTGCGCTGCCATTGACCTACCTGTACTGCACGGGAATATTTTTGTTGTGTTGCTACCATTACGGCGCATTCCGCAATCGAGTTGCCTGCAGGTTTTTCCACATAAACATCTTTGCCTGCACTGGCAGCATCGGCCATGATTTTACAATGCCAATGATCTGGTGTGCCAATGATAATTGCATCAATGTCTTTATTATTCAGAAGTGTTCTGTAATCGCCGGTTGTTCTTACAGTAACATTATTTTTTGCAAGCTCTGCTACACGGCGGTCGAGAACATTTTTATCAATATCGCATAAGGCAACTACATTGGCACGAGGGTCTTTTATCATTGCAGAAAGATCGCTCCAGCCCATACCATTAATACCCACTGCAGCAATGTTTACTTTATCGCTTGCTGCAATATTTTTTTTCAAAGCGAATAATTCTGAAGGCAGCATGGCAGCCATACCGGCGCCTGCTAAATAAGTGGAAGAAGATTGCAGGAATTGTCTGCGTTTCATGTGGCTTAATTTTATTAAAATGATAAGTAATGTAGTACCGGCTATAGCTTTTCATGGGATCGTTCCTTGCATCGCAATCCTTTCATCTTTCGGTTCTTTAACCAGCTTTTAAAAGTAAGCAATAGCTGTTAAAATTAATTGTAAAATTTACACCATTCGGCACTTGCTGCCAAGAATTACTACAGTACAAGAGTGCGACGCAAGCAAAGCTTCATGCTTGTACCGTCAGCTGGGTAACTAATTTGTATTTATTATTTTACCGCAACTTTCTTTTGTTGTGCAGAATAATATTTACAAGCTTCTCTTAAACCGCATTCTGCACATTTTGGATTGCGTGCAAGGCAGGTATAGCGGCCATGAAGTATGAGCCAGTGGTGTGCAATATGCACCAATTCTTTGGGGATATTTTGTATCAGTTGTTTTTCTGCCGCAAGGGGAGTAGTAGCTTTTACGGTTAACCCCAAACGTGCTGAAACCCTGAACACATGTGTATCTACGGCCATATTGGGTTGTGCATCAATAACGGAAGTTATTACATTGGCAGTCTTTCTTCCAACACCCGGAAGTTTTACCAATTCATCTACAGTCATGGGTACTTTGCCGCCAAAATCACTCATGAGCATATTGGCCATTCCGATAAGATGTTTGGTTTTATTGTTGGGGTAGGAAATGCTTTTAATTAAAGGAAATAATTCTTCGAAAGTTGCTTTGGATAAATCCTGTGGCAGTGGATATTTTTCGAATATGGCGGGGGTTGTTATGTTCACCCGTTTATCAGTGCATTGTGCAGAGAGAATTACGGAAACAAGCAACTGGTATGGGTTATCATAAACCAATTCTGTTTCTGCAACAGGTACGTGCTCCTGAAAATAATTTAGTACAAAACGGTAGCGTTCTTTGCGTGTCATAAATAGTATACAGGCAGCGAATTTACCGTATCAAATAATAAGGGAATGATTTAATTCAGGAAGATACTTTGGTTACTTTGTTTGCATACTGCATAATAGCATTGATCGTTTGCATGCGGGGAGATTGAAGCTTGATTTTGTTGAGCCGGTTTAAAGATTCCAGCAGTACATTGTACTTCTCCCGGAGTGCCCAGTTTTGCTGTAATTCATCTTCAACCTCCGCTTTTTTGGCGGGACTTAATTCCCTGTGCATGTAAAGTACTAAGTCTTCAAGTGTAGAATTTAGCATAGACAACCAGTTATTTAAAAATAATAAATTAATATGCATGGCATATAGGTGTTTTGCAGGTTATAATGATTTTAAAACGCACCTGTAACCGGTATATTGTACTGGTTAATTATTTTTTAAGGAGTCTGTGGGGTTGTCTATCATGAAAACGTCTTCATTATCACGTTTCATATAGAATTTTTCACGTGCATATTTTTCGAGGGCAGCGGGGTTGTTGCTAAGGTCTGCGAGTTCTTTTTTGGTTTTGCCAATTTCCTGTTGATAGTATTCTTTTTTAGCCTGTAGTTCTTTTAACTCCTGCTTTCTATCCCATTGCTCAAAGAAATTATTGTGATCTGTGAACAGTATAATTACAGCAAAAAACACCAGTGCAACAAGGTATTTATTGCTAACAATGGAAAAAATTTTACGGGCTTTTGACATAAAAAAAATCGTTGACCGTAGTAAAATTACTAAAACGGCCAACGATTATATAAATTTTTTAAAGGAAACTATTTTTTGAACCTGATCTTTCCTTTTGGATACACGCCACTTGCTCCCAGCATTTCTTCAATACGAATCAGCTGGTTGTATTTAGCCAAACGGTCTGTACGGCTTGCTGAACCAGTCTTAATCTGGCCGCAATTCAATGCTACTGCAAGGTCTGCAATGGTTGTATCTTCTGTTTCACCGCTGCGGTGGCTCATGATGGTAGTGTAACCATTGGTTTGTGCTAGCTGAACAGCATTAATGGTTTCGGTTACGGTACCAATCTGGTTTACTTTAATAAGTATGCTGTTGGCAACGCCATTATCAATACCGCGTTTTAAAATTTTGGTGTTGGTTACAAAAAGATCATCACCTACCAACTGCACTTTGTGGCCAATAGCATCGGTTAATTTTTTCCAGCCATCCCAATCTTCTTCAGCCATGCCGTCTTCAATAGAAACGATAGGATATTTGTTTACCCACTCCGTCCAGTAGGCTACCATTTCGTCGCTGCTTAATATTTTACCATCGCTTTTGTGGAAGATGTATTTATCGCCTTTGTACATTTCACTGCTGGCTGCATCAAGTGCAATACCTATCTGTTCGCCAACTTTATAACCTGCAGCTTCAATAGCCATCAATACAGTTTCAATAGCTTCTTCGTTGCTTTGAATGTTTGGAGCGAAACCACCTTCGTCGCCCACGTTTGTGCTGTAACCTTTTTTCTTTAAAACTGATTTTAACTCGTGAAATATTTCCACACCCCAGCGTAAACCTTCGCTGAAACTATCTGCACCAACCGGTACAATCATATATTCCTGGTAATCAATTTTATTATCAGCATGCGCACCGCCATTTAAGATATTCATCAATGGCATGGGAAGCACCGTTGCATTTACGCCGCCCAAATAACGAAACAAAGGCAGGTTGCTTTCTAATGCTGCGGCTTTTGCTGCTGCCATAGAAACGGCCAGTAAAGCATTGGCACCAAGCTTTCCTTTATTTTCAGTTCCGTCGAGTTCTATCAGCTTCGCATCAAGGCCAGCCTGGTCGTTTACTGACCAACCGATAAGCTGATCGGCTATAACATCATTTACATTTGATACTGCTTTTAAAACGCCTTTACCGCCGTAAACAGCTTTATCCCCATCACGCAATTCTACGGCTTCGTGCATGCCGGTGCTGGCACCACTTGGTACGGCTGCACGGCCAAGGTGACCGTTTTCTGTTAATACATCAACTTCGATGGTGGGGTTTCCACGGCTGTCTAAAATTTGGCGGGCATGAATGTCGGCAATGTAACTCATAATAAAAGGTAAGTTTTAAGTGTATATGTCAAATACTGTGAACCCGGCTGAAGGAATGCTATTGAGCATCCGTTGCGTCGCGCTCTTGTGCGTTCGGATTCTTTGAGCTGCAAAGAAACAATCTTCTTGCTGATAATTAATTGTCAGTTTAAAAAAAATAAGCATGAAATAGTTTTAATAAACGAACGGTAGTTTGAGATTGGTAAACCCGCCTGCGTTTAATTGCTCAATAATGATCTGAACCCTGAAGAGTGCGACGCAACGGATGCTTCATTCATATTCTTAAGCCGGGTTCAAAAATTCTCTATTAATTATTGTTGATCAACGAAATAAATTCGTCTTCGCTGATCACTTTAACCGTGTTTATTTTTTTAGCTTTTTCTAATTTGCTTCCGGCATCTTCCCCAACAATAAGATAATTTAATTTACTGCTTACACCGCTTGCTATTTTACCGCCATGCTGCTGGGCCAAAGCCTCGGCATCGCTGCGTTTAAGCTTAGTTAATGTGCCGGTAAATAAAAATGTTTGGCCCTGTAAGGACCCTGCGGTAACCGCATCTTTTTTGGTGTTGTTAAGTTGAAGCCCCAGCATTTTTAACTGATGCAGCATTGCAAGGTTTTGCTCATTGTTAAAAAAGCGGAAAATGCTTTGGGCAACCTTAATACCAACATCTTCCATCTGCAGCAAATCTTCTTCAGATTTTGCTGCGAAATCAAAAATATTCTCCACCGCATTGGCCAGTGTTTTAGCAGTTGTTTCGCCAACAAAGCGGATCCCTAAACCATAAATCAAACGGTGCAAAGGCTGCT
>JANXWM010000469.1 GCA_025351145.1 Chitinophagaceae bacterium | reverse complement strand
ATTTACGATTTCAGATTTACGTATTACGATTTGTAAATATAAAAGTCATTCTAAATTTCTGTTCACACAAGCTCACTTAACTCAAGCCACCTAAGTTCTTTTTCTTCCAGTTGTTTTGTTATTGCAATAAGCCGCTCACTTATTTTAGTTAATTCATCAAACGGTAAATTGCTGTTGCTCATTTTTTCTGCAAGTGATTTTTTCTCTTCTTCAAAACCTGCAATGTCTTTTTCGAGTAAATCAAATTCACGTTTATCTTTAAAAGTAGGTTTTTTCTTTGTACTCATTGCTGATTGCTGATTGCTGACTGCTAAAACCTGGCTTGCATCGGGCAATGATTCACCTTTACTTTTTCGATCTTCCAGCTCTTTCCATTTATCCGTTTTCTTTTCATTCTCTTTAAGCCACAACCTGTACTGCGTATAGTTTCCGGGAAAGTCGCGTACTTCACCTTCACCTTCAAATACGAACAAATGATCAACCAGCCTATCCATAAAATAACGGTCGTGCGATACAATTAAAACGCAACCCTGGTAATCGCTGAGGAAGTTTTCGAGCACAGCAAGTGTAGGTAAATCAAGATCGTTCGTAGGCTCATCAAGAATTAAAAAATTAGGGTTGGTAAATAAAATGGTAAGCAATTGCAAACGCTTTTTTTCACCACCGCTTAAAGATTGCAGGTAAGTATATTGCTTCTCCGGAGGAAATAAAAACAATTCTAAAAATTGCGCAGCACTTAAACTTCCACCTTTTGCCAGTGGAAAATTTTCTGCGAAACTTTTTACATATTCAATTACACGTACATTATCTTTTATCACCAAACCCTGTTGCGAAAAATTGCCAAAGATCACGGTGTCGCCAACATTTATTTTACCGCTGTCTGCCTTTTCAAGTCCCTGAAGAATATTCAGGAAAGTAGATTTACCCACACCGTTTTTACCAATGATTCCAATGCGTTCGCCTTTATTAAAAAGATAATCAAAGCCTTTCAATATTTTAAGATCGCCATAGCTTTTGTACACTTTTTTAAACTCAACAATTTTGCCTCCAAGGCGGCTCATTTTTACTTCCAGTTGCAACTGGGCATCAACGATTTTTTGTTTTGCTTTTGCCTCAACTTCGTAAAAATTATCCTGGCGGCTTTTGCTTTTTGTAGTTCTTGCTTTTGGCTGCTTGCGCATCCATTCAAGTTCTTTACGGTATTCGTTTTTTGCCTTATCAATGCTCGCCAGTTCGCTTTCTATGCGGGCTGCTTTTTTCTCTACATAATTTTCGTAATCGCCGTGGTAAGTATAAATATTGCTACGCTCCAGCTCCCATATTTCTTCGCAAACAGCGTCAAGAAAATAGCGGTCGTGGGTTACCAAAAGCAGCGTTACATTTTCCCCGTTCAGAAAATGCTCCAGCCATTCTATCATTTCTACATCCAGGTGGTTGGTAGGCTCATCCATCATCAGCAAAGTGTGCTGATGATCAAATCCAATATCGATAAGCGTTTTAGCAAGCGCCACTCGTTTACGCTGACCACCGCTCAGTTCACTCACACTTCCCTGCAGGTGATGAATGTTAAGCCTCGTTAATATCTCTTTCACTTTGGCTTCAAACACCCAGGCATTCAGTTCGTCCATTTCGCCCATGGCCTCAACCATGGCATTGCCATCACCGCTTTCTTCGGCTTCTTCATATTTGCGAATGGCGTTTATTACCGGGTGCGCAATATGAAAAATATTTTCAAGCACTGTTTTGTCTTCATCAAACTGCGGGTCCTGTTCAAACAAGGCAACAGTAACATCTTTATGAATCCAGAGCTTGCCTTCGTCCTGAACTTCTTTGCCGTTAAGAATGCGCAACAGCGTGCTTTTACCTACACCATTGCGTGCAATAATGGCAATCTTATCCCCCTCATTTACATGAAATGAAATATTATTAAACAATGGCGTAATGCCATAACTCTTAGTCAATCCTTCCGCAGAAACATAATGCATAGCGGCAAAGATACTTTACAGATTTTTAGTTTGTTGTTTATCGCAGCTAAGTTTAAGCATTTGTTTGCAGGCTGAGGTTTTTCATGGCATCGCCTGTTGTGTCACTCATTTGTACGGTTGGAATATGAAGGAGCAAAATACAATGAACCGCAGAGGTGCAAAGCTGCAGAGAAAGTATATTTCCTTTGCTTCTCTTCGTCTCGGCGGTTAAAAGATTCGTTTCGATCTTTGCTTCGGTAAAAGCTCAATAGAATATCTAACTGTACAAGAGTGCGACGCAAGAATGCTTAATAGTAATTCTTAAGCCTGGTACATAAAATAATTAACAAAACCTGCTGTTATACAATTACTAATTTGCTATGGAAAAATACAAATGCACGATGACTGATTTATACTCCTGTATTATAAGGCTGCAGATAAAATACACAAAGCAATATGCATATTTGTTTATGATATTTCTGCTGAGCTTAACAACCATATACGCAAACGCACAAAAAAGAATGATACATGGTTATGTGCTTGACAGCAGCACCTATTCGCCGGTTAAAAATGCACACATTACAAATGCGAATACAAACAAGAATGCAGAGATTACCAGCAAGGGAATATTTTCTTTATACGCAGCACCCAACGACCTGATCTTTTTTACGGCAGATGGTTATCATTTCCGTACGCTGCGTTACAACATGATGGCGCAGGATACCATTGTTATTTACATGTCTTCGCTTGCGCATGAATTGGCAGGGGTAACGGTAACGGCAAAGGGTTATACATTGTACCAGCAGGACAGTATAAAAAGGCGCAATGAGTTTTTATCGGATATTGGTAACAAACGCCCTTCGGTTTCCTATGCGAATGGCGGTGCTGGAATTGGCTTGAACCTCGACTATTTCAACGCAAAGGAAAAGAGCAAACGCAAAGCTGTTAAGCTGCTTGAAGCGCATGAAAAAGAAGCATACTTCAACTATCGTTTTTCGCCGGAAATTGTTACCGCATACACCGGCTTTACCGGCGATACATTGCAGAGGTTCCGTTATTTATACGCTCTATCTTATGATTGGCTGCGTACACATACTGACGATGAAGCGGTGCTGTATTATATAAATGAAAAAGTAAAACTGTTTTACCTGCGCAAAGAAAATCATTAAGGTTTTAAACCCAGCGCGGTTATATATCCATTATTCTTGATGCAGTTTTCAAATTTGCAATTGTTTAAAAAGCCTTCCATAGCAGCCTTTATTTCTTCACTATTTACAGGCCTGTTTTTTCTAATGAGACCAAAGTCGCTTCGGGTTGTATCGGCAAATTTTATTACCTGGTCGTAATATTTTGGTACACTGAATGTAACGATGCCTCTTGTGTTGTCTAATTTTTTATAAGGCCAATAGTGCCAGCCAATATTATTTTTCTCTAAGGTTTTTCTAAAACCCATTACCCATTCGTCTGTATTTTCACCTGTTTCGCCGCAGTAAATGGGCACATTGTATTTGTCGCGAAAGTCAATGTAGTCCTGTATTACAGCGGTTGTGGTATCTGTCCAGTATTTGTGGAAAGTATAAACAGCTTTACTGTCGAATGGTGTGCCGAAGATTTTAAAATTAGAATCCCATTGTGCGCCGCCGAGAAATACAAGATGATTTTTATCAACCGTTCTTATTGCCGCTATGATTTCTTTATACAAAGGCTCCAGCATGGGATTAAACTTGGCTGTATCTGCAAAATGGGGGATGGGTTCATTTAAAAGATCGTAACCCATTACAATAGTTTCATTTTTATAACGGGCTGCAATTTTTTTCCAGATATCAATAGTTAACTGCCTGCTTTCTTTACTCTCGTATAAAAACGGATAAGCATAACTGTCGTCAATGTTATCACCGGTTTGCCCGCCGGGTGCGCAGTGCATATCAAGTAAAACATAAAGGCCTTCTTTTTTGCACCAAGCAATTACTTTATCAAGCAGTGCAAAGCCACGTGCTTCACCTTCGCCACCCATATAATCTTCGGTGGTAAAAAGGCGGTAATTAAACGGTACGCGAATGCTGTTCATGCCGGTGCTTTTGAGGTAATGGATATCCGCTTCGGTAATATAATTATCCAGGTATTTTTTCCAGAATGCTTTGGTTGCATCAGGACCAATAAGCTCATTAAAGCTTTCATTGATCAGCCTTGCAGAACTGGTGTTGCTAAATTTAAACATATAACCTTCGGGCACTAACCAGTTACCAAGGTTGGTGCCTTTTATAAGAAAAGGCTTACCATCTGTACCAATAATTTCTTTGCCTTTTGTGCTGATAAATTTTTGCTGTGCATTTGCAGCAAGTAAAATAAGCGAAAGTGAAACAAGCAGTGTAATTTTTAATTTCATAAGAACAGTATCAAGGTTAATAAATGATTTTTTTTGGCCCGGCTGAAGTTTTGCATGGCATCGTTTGTTGCGTCGCACTCTTGTACATTTTGAACTTTGTGCAGCAAGTTTACAATTTGCAAGTTACGTTTTCATCAGTTCACAAATTATGTAAGTTGATAGTTGTATGCCCTCTTCGCTGCGGTAAAAGCTGCATTGAATATCCAAACGTACAAGGGTGCGACGCAAGAATGCTTGATTCATGTTCTGCAGCCTGGAACAAAAATATGTATTTTAAATTAAAAGAGGGGGAGAAATATTAAGCAGTAAAACTTTCTTTTATCTTATTGCAGAGATCGCTTTCAATCATTTTTTCTGCGGTAATAATCATGTTCATAAAAGCTTTGTCGTTGCTTATACCATGACCAATAATAACCGGCTTTGCAACACCAAGCACCGGTGTGCCGCCGTAATTTTCGTAATGAAAACGGTGGAAATATGCATCATCACCAACGTTGCGGTGAACGGCAAGATCGTAAATTGTTTCGGCCATTTTCAATATTATGTTTCCGGTAAAACCATCGCAAACGGTAACATCTACCTTATCGTGAAAGATATCGCGGCCTTCAATATTACCAACAAAATTGATTTTCGAATTTTCTTTAAGCAGGGGATAAGTTGCCTGTGCCTGCACATTGCCTTTACCTTCTTCTTCGCCAACATTAAGCAAGCCAACCCGGGGATTTTCAACCTTAAGAATATAGTGCGAATAAAGACTGCCGAGTATGGCAAACTGGTTTAACTGTTCGGGCTTGCAATCTACATTGAGGCCTACATCGAGCAATACTCCTGTGCCGCCATTGAGTTTGGGTACAACTGTAGAAATGGTTGGCCTTAATACACCTTCAATTGCTTTGATCGTGTACATCGTTCCTACAAGCATAGCGCCTGTATTACCAGCACTTATGAATGCGTCAACTTTTCCTGAAGCGAGTAATTGAAAACCGATGGAGATAGATGAGTTTGGCTTTTCTTTCAAAGCTCTTGTAGGCGGCTCATGATAGCCAATTACTTCTGGGGCATGAACAATTTTTATATGGTCGCCACTAAGGTTATACTCCTGTAACAGTGGCTGCAGCAGCGTTTCATCACCAATACAAAAAATAGTAGCCGGACTTGAATTAGCAGACAGATATAATTGCAGGCCCTTTACCGCTTCAAGCGGTGCAAAGTCGCCACCCATCATGTCTAATGCAATATTCATGTCCGGCAAACTAATGAAAAGTATTTATATACTAAGCTTTTAAAGGCGCTTTTTCGCTAACTACTTTACCCTTGTAAAATAATTTGCCTTCGCTAACATGTGCGCGGTGACGAACATGTATTTCACCTGTAGCAGAATCGGTACTTAAAGTAACTTCCTGTGCTACATAGTGTGTTCTTCTCTTAGCTGTACGTTGTTGCGAATGTCTCCGCTTTGGATTTGGCATGATTCAAATTTTTATATTTCAAAAAAAATTATACTTCTTAAAACTTTTGTTTACCCGGCTTAAGAATTACTATGATTCTTCTCTTGCGTCGCACTCTTGTACGTTCAGAC
>JANXWM010000450.1 GCA_025351145.1 Chitinophagaceae bacterium | reverse complement strand
TATGTAGAACCTATTACAGGTGGCAAGTACATTGATATTATTATTAACCGAGAAGAAATTGCACGCTATGGTTTAAGCATTGATGATGTAAATATTATTGTTGAAAGTGCATTGGGCGGTATGAAGCTCACTACCACTATTGAAGGCCGCCAACGCTTTTCCGTAAATGCACGTTTTGGGCAGGATTTCAGGAATAACCTTGAAGCCGTTAAACGCCTACAGGTACAAACCATGAATTTTGGCCCCATACCATTGCAGGCCGTGGCCGATATAAAAATATCCGAAGGCCCGCCTATGATCAACTCAGAAAATGCCATGCTGCGGGGTACGGTTTTATTCAATGTACGTGAACGCGATATGGGCAGCACCGTGCAGGAAGCACAGGAACGCCTCAATAATATGATTGCCAAATTACCCAAAGGCTATTTTTTAGAATGGAGTGGCCAATACGAAAGCCTTATGCGTGGCGAGCAAACACTCAAATTCATATTGCCCGTAGTATTAATCATCATTTTTCTCTGCATGTATTTTGCCTTTGGCTCTGCAAGGGAAGCTATTTTAAGTTTGGTTACCATTCCCTTTGCTTTAATAGGTGGCGCTTACATGATTTATTTCTGGCATGTAAATCTATCTATTGCTGTGGCAGTAGGTTTTATTGCCTTGTTTGGCCTGGCAGTAGAAACAGGTATTGTAATGGTAATTTATTTAAACGATGCCATGCAGCAACTGGTAGCAAAAAAAGGTAATCGCCGCGAAACCATTACCAATGCCGATTTACGGGAGTATGTAATACGCGGCGCAGCAAAAAGATTAAGGCCAAAAATAATGACGGTTTGTGTTTCGCTCTTTGCGCTGGTACCCATACTCTGGAGCAGTGGCGTGGGCAGCGATGTAATGAAACCCATTGTGCTGCCCATGGTGGGTGGCGTACTCACTTCGGCCACACATATTCTGCTGGTAACACCACTTATTTTCTTACTTACCAAAGAATACGAATTAAGAAAGTACGGTAAAATTGATGTGCTCAATGCAAAGCATTAACAACAAAAAAGCAATGTATGAACCCGGCGACAACAAATAAAACAGGCGTCCCTTGCGTCGCACACTTCGGCGGCAACAATTCTATTCAGCATTCAACAGCCGCAGCATTACTCGCTATGGCAATAATGGTATGCCTGCCGCTGTTATCTGTACAGGCACAAACCATGCAGCTCTCTGCCATACTCGATAGTATACAGCAGCAAAACCCATCGCTAAAAATGTACGATGCGGATATACGTTCTATGGACGAAGCAGCCAAAGGAGCCCGCAGCTGGATGCCACCCGAACTGGGCACCGGTTTATGGATGGTGCCATACAATCCACAGCTATGGAAAAAAATGGATGGCGCTACCGGCATGGGGCAATACATGATATCGGCACAGCAAATGTTGCCCAACAAAAAAAAGCAGGATGCACAGGCCGGTTATATGGAAGCTATGAGCACCGTAGCCACAGAAAAAAAGAAAGCTTCTCTTAATGATTTACAGGCAGCAGCTAAGCAAAATTATTATCAATGGCTTATCATAAAAAAGAAGCAGGCCATACTGCAGCAAAACAAGCAACTGCTGGAAATCATGATACAAAATGCGGAGTTGCGTTACAAAAACGGACTCGAAAAATTGAGCGCTTACTATAAAGCAACCGCAGCATTAGGCAATATAGAAAACATGCAAATTATGCTGGATAATGAAGTGGTGCAAAAACGCATTGCACTCAACACACTAATGAACCGCGACCGCATGTACAACTTTGATATAGACACTCTTTTTACGATAAAAGATTTCAACAATTACAGCTTCGACAGCACTACGTTTATTGCGGCCAGAAGCGATATAAAAGCAGTGGATAAAGATATACAGTTAACCTACCTGCAGCAGCAGGCAGAAAGCGCCAAACTAAAACCAGATTTTGGGGTACGCTACGAGCATATGTTTGGCTTTGGCGGCCTGCCCATGCAATACACATTAATGGCCATGGTAAAATTGCCTATGGCAAAATGGTCGTCTAAAATGAACAAAGCCAATATAGAAAGCCTTAAATGGAAAGCAGAATCACTAAACCAGGAAAAGCAAACCATGGTAAATCAAATGAGTGGTATGGCAACGGGTATGCGGGTCGAATTTGAATCAAAGAAAAAACAGGTGCTGCTTTATCAACGCAATATTATTCCGGCACTGCAAAAGAATTTTCAAACAATGCAATTGGCCTACCAGGAAAACACCGAAGAATTATTTATGCTATACGATGCCTGGGAAACATTGAATATGACGCAGCTCGACTACCTGGATCAACAACAACAGTTGCTGTTAATACAGGTTCAGTTAGACCAATTACTCGAAATTAAATAATGCCAAATAAATGCAAAGATTTAGGTTATGTAACAAAAGTTACCTTCTCTACAATAGTTATTCAGGATCATTATCAACAAATTAAATAATGCATTATGAAAAGGAAAGAGTTTTTAAAATTAACTGGTGCAGGATCTGTGTTGTTTTCCTCAGGCATCGTAAGCATATTTTCAACAGCACTTGGTGGTTGTAATAAAGACAATATGATGGGTGGAATGAGTGGTATAGCAGCCGGTGGGGGTATAACAGAAGGTGATTTTCAACAGGCATTGCCTATACCTGTAACTACAGGCACCAATACTGCATTAGCAGCACAGCCAGCTACAGCGGTATTAAAAGGCAGAACATCCTACAGCGTACTTGGGTATCAGGCAAACTCAATATTGGGTCCTTCTTTTAGGGTTAATAAGGGTGATATTGTTAATGTTAATCTAACCAATAATTTAAGCGAAGCATCCAATATTCATTGGCATGGTTTACACATTCCGGCAGCTATGGATGGGCATCCTGCAAACCTGGTTAATGCCGGCAGTTCATTCAATTATCAATTTACTATTCAGCAAAGAGCGGGGCTTAACTGGTATCATCCGCATCCGGATATGCTAACGGCAAAGCAGGTGTACAGAGGTTTGGCTGGATTGTTTATTATTAATGATCCTGAAGAAGCAGCTTTGAATTTACCTTCCGGTGAATTCGAAATACCATTAGTCATTCAGGACAAAAGATTAGCAGATACTAGCCTCACTTATAATCCAACAATGATGGATATAATGAGTGGTTTTTTGGGCGAATCTATTTTGGTAAATGGTAAAACTTCTCTTTATCAAAATATAAAATCACAAACCTACCGGTTAAGAATTTTAAACGGCTCTAATGCCCGGATTTATAACCTTGCTTTCAGTAATAATCAATCTTTTACCATCATAGGCAATGACGGTGGATTATTAAGAAATCCTGTTTCAGTAAATAGTATTTTAGCTGGTCCCGGCGAAAGGCTTGATATACTGGTTGATTTTTCAAAAGCCAATACAGGCGATCAAATATTTCTTATCAGTAAAGTGTTTGGTGGCGGCGGAACAACGCAGGGTACTAAACAATTTAAAATATTAAAATTCATAGTAACCCAAAAAGTAAATGTTCCATTCATTATCCCTTCAACCTTATCAGCAATTGTTTCTTATATAGCTTCACAGGCAACACTTACCAGGAATTTTGATATTTCAAACATGGGTATGATGGGGATGCATCATACCATTAACAATAAAAGCTATAGTGCTGCAAGAATAGATGAAACGGTTACTGCCAACGCCGTGGAAATATGGAAATTCGATAATTCAATGGGTACTGAACCACACCCTATGCATGTTCATGGGGTAGATTTTCAGGTAATAGAAAGAACGGGTGGCAGAAACACCATCATTGCATCAGAAGGTGGTTGGAAAGACACCGTTTTAGTTATGCCCGGAGAAACCGTAAAGGTGATTATACCATTTGAAAATAATAAAGGAAAATTTGTGTTCCACTGTCATAACCTGGAACATGAAGATGATGGAATGATGTTACAATATCAACTGATTTAAACTGTAATAATGAAAATCAATAGTATTCTAATTGGGTTGTTTTCTATTGTTGTATTAACTGCATGTAAACAGCATATAAAGGATATTGAAGTTGCAATAGCAACAACAGAAACATATACCTGCCCCATGCATCCGCAAATTATACGCAGCCAACCCGGCGATTGTCCCATTTGCGGTATGACACTCGTAAAACAAAACGATAGCCATGCAGCAGCGCTAAAAGATGTGCAGTTAGAAAACCTGCTAAAGCCAACCAACCAGTTTGTAGTGTCAGATATTCCGGTAACTACTATTCAGCAAAAGTCTGCCGATATAGCCGTAAAAGCCCTGGGTACAGTTGCATACAATACATCTTCTGCCGGCACCATATCGGCAAGGGTAACAGGGCGCATTGAAAAACTGTATATCCGTTACAAATTTCAACTGGTGCAAAAAGGTCAGAAGATTATGGAAATTCATAGCCCCGAATTACTTACTGCCCAGCAAAATCTATTATTCCTGCTGCAGCACGATGCAGAAAATACCACACTCATCAATGCCGCCAAACAAAAACTGCTATGGCTTGGTATGGGCAACTGGCAATTGCAGCAGCTAATGCAAACTTTGCAAATGGCGTATACCGTTACTGTGTACAGCAACTATACCGGCCATATACACGAAGCCGGTGGCGAGAATATGGCGGCTCCCGTTTCAGCCGTAATGAAAGATGTAACACTAAGAACAAAAGAACTTTCTATTAAAGAGGGTATGTATGTTGAAAAGGGTCAAACCATTTTTACCGTTTTCAATCCAGATAAAGCCTGGGTATTGCTCAATATTTATGCAAGCGATTTAAGCCTGGTACAAAAAGGCGCCACCGCCAATGTTATCCCGGAAACGGAGCCTGATAAGGCGTTTAAAAGCACCATTAATTTTATAGAACCTTTTTACAGAGCCAATAGTAAAACACTTACTGCCCGAATTGATTTTAATAATACCACTATGCATATTCCTATCGGCAGCCAGGTAAATGCATTGATATCAACGCATGTGGCAAATGCATACTGGTTGCCGGTAAATGCAGTGGTATCTCTCGGCGTAGATAAAGTAGTATTCACAAAAGAAGATGGTGGTTTCAGAGCACGTAAAATTGTAACCGGCATTACCAATAATGCCGAAATACAAATCATAGCAGGTTTAACCGCTAATAACCAGGTGGCCACCAATGCGCAATACCTGATGGATAGCGAAAGCTTTATTAAACTTAAAAACTAAGTGTTATGATGGAAGTGTATAATTATGAGCCCAACAACATAGCAACTATTCAGCATCCGTTGCGTCGCACCCTTGTACGTTTGGTACTTTATTCAGCAATGAGCATAGCCGCTGCACTTTTGTTAACTGCATGCAATAGCAAAGTGAAAAAAGTTGCAGCAACAGTTACTGAATCAGATTTGTATTATACCTGTTCCATGCACCCGCAGGTAATGCTGGAGAAACCGGGCAATTGCCCCATCTGCGGTATGAAACTGATAGAAGCTAAAAAAAGTATTAACCAGAAGGAAGATGAAATTCAGCTAAGCGATGCGCAGGTACAGCTTGGTAATATACAAATAGATACCGTACACAACGGCAGCATAGGAGATAAGCAGGTACTTACAGCTACACTAAATTTTGACGAAGAAAAATTAAAAAATATAAGTGCCCGTGTTGCAGGCAGAATTGATAAGCTATACTTTAAAAACATTGGTGATTATATCCACAAAGGAGATAAGCTTTACGACATTTATAGCGAAGACCTTAACAATGCCAAACAGGAATATCTGCTGGCTTTGGATAAGCAAAATACCATGCGTACCTCACTGATAGATTTTGCACAACTGATAGAAAGTGCTAAGCATAAATTATTATTATGGGGGCTAAGTGAAAATCAAATTAATGAAATAGCAGCAACTCATACTGCTGCTGCACTTACCAGTTTTTATAGTAACGAAGCAGGCTGTATTACCAGTTTAAATATAAGAGAAGGCGATTATGTAATGGATGGTGGCAGCATTTTTTCGCTTGCCGATTTATCAACGATTTGGGTAGAAGCACAGGTATATACTTCTCAATATGCAGCCATTGATATGGGCGCCGCTGTAACTGTGCAAATACCCGATCTTGATAATATGATTTTGAAAGGCTCCATTGCATTTATAAACCCTGAAATTAATCCCGATACAAGGATAAATTTAATACGCGTTGTGCTGCCCAATAAAGACAACCTGCTAAAGCCCGGTATGCCCGCTTATGTGTATTTGCAAAACAGGCCGCATAAAGGCATCAGCCTGCCAATTGATGCGGTAATAAGAAATGCAAACGGCGCATCTGTATGGATTAATACAGGCCATAATACTTTCATCAGTAAAATGGTAGAAACCGGTTTGGAAAACAATAATACGATTGAAATACTTTCTGGTATAGACGATGGAGAAGCGGTAGTAATATCCGGTGCTTATTTATTAAACAGCGAATATATTTTTAAACGTGGTGCCAGCCCAATGGCAGGTATGGATATGGGTAACCATGCACAATAGCTGTGCTGCAAAAGTGAGTATCAACTGTAACCGGTACAACAAGTTTTGGTCTAAGGTTTTTGTTTAGCAAATTGAATTTTTATTGCCCGGCTGAGGAATAGAAATGACGCTTCTCTTGCGTTGCACTCTTGTACGTTCAGTAATTCTCCTGAGCTTTTATCTAAGCGAAGATTGAAGCGGTGATGAGGGCTTTTTTGAAGGGCTGTTAAAGCCGAATAAAATTCCTGCAGTAGAAGATTGCGACGCAAGAGGCGATGCCATAAACGATACAGCTTGGCTCAAAAATATTTAATCAGCTTACACACATTTTCTCAAATAATTCATCAAGCTTCTGGTGCGATTCTGTAACACCTCTTTCCATGCCCGACATTACCATACCATCGCGGTCTGCAACCGACTGAAAAACAGATTGAATGGTAAGCTTTGTTCTTTCGTTTGGCAGTGCTTCAAACTTAGCGGTTTCCAGTACCACATGCCCTGTTTCGGGGAGGCCCTCAAACTCAAAAGTGCGTATCAGTCTTTCGGGTGCAAGGTGCTCATGCGTTACGCCGTGAAAGCCAAATTCATTGCCATTTTTATCAATGTGAAGAAAGCGCCATTCGCCCCCGCTTCTTGCATCAAATTTATCAACCTTCATAGAGAGATCGCATGGCCCAAGCCATTGTAATAAAATCTCCGGATCTGTAAAGGCTTTAAAAACAATATCACGCGGTGCATCGAATTCCCTTGTAATAAAAAGCTCCTGTTTGCCAGGTTCTGCGGTAACTGTTGTTACATTTTTGCTGGTCATAATTGTTATTTTTTATTTGTTTATTAGTCATAATTTTTACGTTACTGTTCGTTGTATGCTTGCTGCAATTTTTGTATATCAATCTTATCCATCTTCAGCATTGCCTGCATTACCCTTTGCGATTTTGCGGGATCGGGATCACTCAAAAGCTTGCCTAAAACCGGAGGCACAATTTGCCACGACAAACCGTATTTGTCTTTAAGCCAGCCGCACCTGCTTTTTTCGCCGCCTTCAGAAAGTTTCTCCCATTTCTCATCAATTTCTTCCTGTGTTTCGCAACTAACAAAAAAGGAAACTGCCTCAGTAAACTTAAACATTGGCCCACCGTTCAATCCCATAAATTTTTGCCCATCAAGTTCGAATGTTACTGACATTACAGGCCCTCCCGGTCCCATGCGGCTTACATTAATAACCTTTGAGTTTTTAAAAATGGAAGTGTAAAAATTCATAGCTTCTTCGGCCTTACCATCGAACCAAAGGAATGGGGTAATCGTTTGTTTGGCGTTTGCTGCTTGTTCCATAATGTAATTATTTATTGTTTTTATGTTGATTGTTTAAGCGGGTAATTTTATTTTTTCTGTTTGCTTAAATTTTCTTTTATCCTCGCTTTTACAATTTTCTTTACAAGCGCTGATGGTAAAGGTTTTTCCACAGTAAACTGAAGCGTTCCTTTAGAAGTTTTAAAATCTTTCAGTTCATCTTTCATTGTTTCGAGGAGGCCGGCATTGCCGGGAAAAAAACTGCAGTGATTTTTAAACGCTGCAAAATATACAAGCATGCCATGATACTTAAACGCAGGCATTTGGTAACTGATTACTTCTTCTGCATGCGGCGCTGCCTGCCGGATTGTTTGCCGTAATTTTTCCAGTATTGCCCTTACTTCTTCAGGCAATGCAAAAAGATATTCGTCAATATTTTTTGGAATGGGAGATGATCTTTTTTCCATGGCATTTTATTTAAAAATTTGTGTATACAATTTGCAATTTAAAACTGGATTGCAGTAGTATTAAAACCACATTGATGAGTGGCAATTACTGCAAATGCTCCTGGTTCTTTACTCTTAATTTACCACCTAACCATAATTTCCCTCCACGTTGGGTCGGCAATTGCCTGCAACACATCTCACCTCACCGTATATTGAATTATTATGCAACTAACCGGTTGCGAATATAAATGCAACTTTTCGGTTGCGCAAATTTTTCGATGATTTTTTTTGACTGGCAAAAGGAATATGTATGAAGCTTCCGTTGCGTCGCACTCTTGTGCGGTTGGATTATGAATGAGCTTTTACCGAAGCGCATATTGAAGCAGATTGATATTGGTCAGCTACCAACATGGCCTAAGAAGAAATGATACTCCCGTTATTTGTTGATTGCTAAACCTGATTGCTGATTTGTTCAATATTGTTTTGAACGTACAAGAGTGCGACGCAACGGAA
>JANXWM010000432.1 GCA_025351145.1 Chitinophagaceae bacterium | reverse complement strand
TTTTCCGGTTCAACAATATCAGCTCCATTGTGTGACTGATGCAGCGACTGGTTGATCCTCCCCCAATCATATACAGCATCGGTACTCATCTGATAATTTTCAGATGCTTCACGAAACAATTCGTCCATATCGTTTTGGTTCAGGTAAAACATAAAATATTACCTTTTTGATCTTTAACCAGAAATTTTTGAAGAAATGTTTTTGCCTTCGACAGGTTCGATTTTGAAGTACCTGCAGAGATACCCAGTATCCTTGCAATTTCCTGGTGCGAGTAGCCATCTATTACATGCAGGTTAAATACTACCCTGTAGGCAGGACTCAGTTTTCGTATTAAGCCAACCAGTTCTTTATACATTAACTGGTTATCCCCGTCGTGCGAACTGTCTGCCTTAAGCCATGCATTTTCATTGAGTGAAGAATGCCCTGTCATCAGGCTTTCTTTTTTCATATAGTCAATAGAAACATTAATGATTATTTTTCGCATCCAGCCAATAAGCATAGGTTCCAAATCTTCTGCATTTCGTATTTCAAATTTGGGTATTGATTTAAAAATCCTGATGAATGCATCGTTCGCTGCATTTGCAGCGTTTTCGTAAGAGCCAACATACCTGAAAGCAATTTTCATAGCATAACCAAGGTATTGCTCATACAATATTTTTTGGCTTACCGCTTCGTTTGCCATACATCCCTTTACTATCGTTAACAGTTCTTTCAAGCAGTATAAAAAAATTTGAGTTAAACAATGTACACAGATGAAACCTTCATTTTTATATAAAGGTTGCCTGCGGTTAAAATATTACCGTTTAAAATGCAGCACCTGCCACACGAAAGATAATTCAAATTCTATTTCGAATATATATATGCCGGAAAGATATAAAAGCACTACGGTATGTTATCACGTTTGCTGTTTTACAATTGCACAACATTGGTTTATTTTTTATGGATCCCGTCAAAAGGAATTCTATTGATCGTCCCTTGCGTCGCACTCTTGTACCGAAGGATAGTTATGAGCCTTTGGCTGCGGGCTCTGAGCTATTGTGTTTTGCCCGAAGCTCATAGCTTGTTCATCCCGGGCTTTGCAGTTGGGTGTATTGGCTGTTGAAAGTTCCGTATAATTACCAGAGTACAAGTGTGCGATGCAAGGAACGCTCAATATGTATTGGCTCGCCGGGTCCCCAAAAAAATCTATTGCAAAATTTGGGTTCGTAATACTTTGTCTCTGCAGCATTCAACTGCCGGGATAAGCATAATCTGTAACAGGCAAGGATATATAAAACACCAGGCAAAGCCATTTACAACCTAAGGCATATTTTATATTATATTGCAGCGAATAGAACAATCATCATCAAGCTTCCATCATGAAATATCCTGTAAAAAAAGTGCTTGTTTTTTTTATCTCTTTTCTATCTCCTGCAACTTTATCGTTTGCCCAGGTTAATGTAATTACGCAGCACAATAATTTTGAACGCACCGGCTGGAATAACCGCGAAACGGTCCTCAACAAAAGCAATGTAAATATTGGCTCCTTTGGTAAACTCTTTACCCGGGCTGTAGATGATCAAATGTATGCACAGCCACTGGTGGTTCACCAGGTTAATATACCTTCTCTCGGTAAAAAAAATGTGGTATATGCTGCAACTGTTAACAACAGCGTTTATGCCTTTGATGCCGACTCTGCAAAAGCCAGTGAGCCATATTGGAAAATTAATTTAACCCCTGCTGGTGAAAGGCCGGTTACACAGGCAGATTTAACAGGTGCCTGCCCCGGCAATTTTTTAAGTAATATCGGCATTGTAGGCACACCCGTAATTGATACACTTTCTAACACTATGTATCTCGTAGCAAGAAGTATTAATCCCGGTACGGTTCATTTTAGTGAGTACCTGCATGCACTGGATATATCAACCGGAGAAGAGCGGCCTAATAGCCCTGTTTTAATTGCAGCACAGGTCAATGGTTCAGGTGACGGTAATGTAAATGGTATTGTACATTTCGATGCACAAAAAAATAACCAGAGACCCGGTCTTTTATTACTCAAAGGTGTAGTATATATTGGCTTTTCTTCTCATTGCGATTGGGGGCCTTATCATGGCTGGCTATTGGGTTATAATGCTGCAAACCTGCAGCAGGTATATGTTTACAACGCTACACCCGATGGTTATAATGGCGGTATCTGGATGAGTGGTACAGGACCTGCTGCCGATACTTCAGGTAATATTTATTTTGCTGTCGGCAATGGTTCAGTAGGCAAGAACAATAATGTTTCAGATCTCAGCAACCGTTCAGAATCTGTAGTAAGGTTGCATCCTGATAACCCGGGTCAACTTGTAAAAGATTTTTTCACACCAAATAATTATCCAGACCTCGAAGCTGCAGACCTCGATCTCGGTACAAGCGGTGTAATGATTATACCCAACGCCAAACGAACCGTAACCGGTTGTAAAGACGGCAATCTTTACCTATTAAATCAGGATAACCTTGGTGGTTACAATGCCTCAGCTAATCAGGCTGTTCAAACCATTAACCTTGGCAATAATGCCAATATGCATGCACAGTTCAGTTATTATGGAGGCACGGCTGCTGAATATGCCTACTTCTGGCCAGAAAATACTGCTTTAAAAGCAATACCGTTTAACAGGGCAACAGGAAAATTTAACGATCAAAATATCATTACAAGCGGCATACCCGGCCCCGTTGGCCAAACCGGCGCAATGATGTCTGTTTCTTCCAATGGAAGCATTGATTCTACTGCCATACTGTGGTCAAGTTCACCGGTAAACTGCGATGGAGAAAATTATAACTGTCCGGGTATATTAAGGGCTATTGATGCAACAGATATAACTAAAGAACTTTGGAATTCAAGTATTATCTCGGTAGATAATCCGGGCAACTTTGCAAAATTCAGCAGCGCCACAGTATCGGATGGAAAAGTATATCTTGGTACATTCTCTAACCAGCTCATTGTTTACGGACTTAAGGCTAATGTACCAGACACCTGTAACTCGCTCAATATAGCCCTGAATAAAACAGCAGTAGCCTCTTCCTCATATGGTGCAGGGTTTGAAGCTGCTACAGCTTTTGATGATGATCAAAATACAAGATGGTCAAGCTTGTACAGCGACCCTCAAAGTATTTATGTTGACCTCGGAAAACGTTACGATCTCTGCAGCGTTGAACTTGACTGGGAAACCGCTCTTGGAAAAGATTTTAAAATACAGGTTTCAGATGATGCTGCAAATTGGCAAACCCTCGCCAATTTAACAGGCAATATTTCCACTTTAAACATAATACACCTGCAGGGAACCGGCAGGTATGTTCGTATGTATGGCACTGCACGTGCAACGCCTTACGGGTTTTCTTTGTACGAATTCAAAGTGTTTGGTACCCCCAGTTTGTATAGCTGTGCAGCCCCGGCTGGTTTAGTTGCCGGCAATATTTACGAAAACAGTGCTTCAGTTAACTGGCAGAAAAATGGGGCCGATAGTTTCAGGATTGCTTATAAACAGGTAAATGCTGCAGACTGGACAATGATAAATACGGGCAGTAATACGTTCAACTTAACTGCACTTACCTGCGGTACAGATTATTATTTTAAAGTACAGAGCATTTGCGCAGATAATTCCGAAAGTCAGTATTCGCCTGTCTTTGCATTTTCTACACTTAGCTGCAACAGTAATTGTGGGCTGTTACCTTCCCAATGGTCATCGCAGGATATTGGCGGCCCCGGCTTGCCGGGCAGTGCCTGCTATACCAACGGAACTTTCACACTCAAAGCTTCCGGCAACGATATTTGGGATCTCGCAGATCAGTTTCATTTCAGTTATGCAGTGCTGCAGGGTGATGGCAGTTTCGTGGCAAGGGTGTACTCCATGGAAAATACCAGCGACTGGAATAAATGCGGCATCATGATAAGGGAAAGCCTTGATGCAGGTTCCAGGCATGCATTCGTTGCCTGTACCAGCGGTAATGGTATTGCCTTTCAATACAGGCAAAATACGGATGACTACAGTGGAAATATCAATGATGGGGGCTACAATGCGCCCTACTGGATAAAGCTCACAAAAAGTGGGTCTCTGTATACCGCCTTCCGGTCGGCAGATGGCCATAACTGGACGCAGGTGGGCAACTCCATTGATCTTGGGTTTGGCAACAATACACCTGTTTATTGCGGCCTCGCCTTAACCAGCCACAACAACAATGCTGTTTCAACAGCAGTTGTAGATAAATTCAGTTCAACCGGGTTTACACAAACAGACCTGCAGAGTTTTACCGGCGAACTTACTGCGGAACAAAAAGTAAAGCTTAACTGGACCACTTCACTTGAGATTAATGCAGATTATTTCATCGTGGAAAGAAGTACCGACAATTTTCATTTTACAGTTATAGATACTGTAACTGCAGCCAACAGTGGAAGGTTCATGACCAATTATCAGTCAATAGACAATAGCCCTTCAAAAGGTGTTAATTTTTACCGTTTAAAAATGACGGATATACTCGGTAATTATATCTATTCACAGCTTGTAGTGGTAAGGTTAACGGACAGTAAAGCGCCGCTAATCTATCCAAATCCCGCAGCTGCCAATGTAAACATTGTTCAGGGTACAGAAGCTATTAAAACCATCAGTATTTACGATCTTACCGGCAGGCTCGTGCTGCGCGTAAACAACAGTAATAATGCGGCTCTTATCAATATTCCTTTGTATAGCCTCGCAAGGTCTTTATACATTATTGAAACACAAACTGCCAATGCTACGTTCAGGAATAAATTGATCAAACGTTGATGGCTGTTGGGTCTTCTTTCAATGAACCCTGTTATAAGCCTTAGTTTTTATGAACCCGGCAAAAGGAATTCTATTGATCGTTCCTTGCGTCGCACTCTTGTACTGAAGAATGGCTATGAGCTTTAGGCTGCACGCTGCAAGCTGCTGCATTTTTTGGCTGCGGCTTATGGTGTACAGCCTGTAGCTGAATAATGTTCTGAACGTACAAGAGTGCGACGCAAGGATGCTTCATTATAGTTCCTGAAAGCCTGGTCAATAAATATAAAACTGCGTTGCCAAAAATTATCCATTTTGTTTGCCGTGGCATTACTGTAATTTTATATAACTATGAAACTATTATCGCCACAGCAAATACACGATTGGGATGCTTACACGATTGCCAATGAACCGGTTTCATCCATTGATTTAATGGAACGGGCTGCAGGCAAATGCACCGATTTTATTATTGAGCAAAACTTTACTGGTGCCGGTATAAAAATTTTTTGCGGCAAAGGCAATAATGGCGGCGATGGATTAGCCATTGCCAGGCAACTGATTGAAGCCGGTTACGAGCCGCTTGTTTATATACTTGAATTTGGCGCAAAAGGCACGGATGATTTCCAGGAAAACCTGCACAGGCTGCACCAGCTTACCACTGAAATACATTTTATACAATCAAAAGAATTTTTCCCTGCCATTGAAAGCAGCGATATTGTTATTGATGCGCTTTATGGCAGCGGGCTCAACCGGCCGCTTCAAAACCTGAGCGAAGAACTGGTGCTGCATATCAATGAAACGGCTGCAACTGTTATTGCTGTTGATGTGCCAAGCGGTATGTTTATTGAGAAAAGTTCCAAAGGCATTGCAGTAGTGAAAGCCACGCATACGCTTACTTTCCAGTCTTTAAAACTTTGTTTTCTTGTTGCAGAGAATGCTGGTCTTTTTGGAACAGTTCACGTGCTGGATATCGGCCTTCACAACACTTTTTCCGAAGATGTTAAGGTTGATTTTGAAATGGTTACAGAGGAAAAGGTGAAGTCTTATTTTAGACCAAGAAAACCTTTTTCACATAAAGGCAATCATGGACATGCATTGCTGGTTGCCGGTAACAAAGGAAAAATGGGTGCAGCAGTTTTGGCTGCGAGGGCTTGTTTAAGAAGCGGCACTGGTTTGTTAACCGTAAATGTTCCCGAACAAAACCTGTTTATTTTGCAAACAGCCGTTCCCGAAGCCATGTGTTTGACAAGGGAAACTGAAATTGATTTTACAAGATTTTCCACAATGGGTATTGGCCCGGGGTTGGGAACGGGCGAAGATTCAAAGCAATTACTGGAAAATATTTTAACCAATTACCATAAGTCTTTGGTGCTTGATGCGGATGCACTCAATATCATTTCAGTCAATAAGCAAATGCTGCAAAAAATCCCGGCAGGCTCAGTGCTTTCTCCACATCCGAAAGAGTTTGAAAGACTGGCCGGTATAGCCGAAAATGATTTTGAGCGCATCAAACTTGCATTGGCATTTTCTCAGCAATATCCTTACGTGATTATTTTAAAAGGGCATTACACCTTAACAGCTTTTGGTGGCAAGGGCTGGTTTAATATTACGGGCAATTCCGGCCTGGCAAAGGGTGGAAGCGGCGATGCGCTCACCGGCATACTTACCGCTTTTATGGCACAGGGATACGATCCTTTGCAGGCGGCCATTTTAGGCGTTTACCTGCATGGACTTGCAGCAGACCATGCATTGATCAGCCAGTCGCCAGAAACCATGATTGCCTCCGATATTATAGAAAAACTTGGCTCAGCTTTTTACGATCTTGCAGAAGAACCTTCCGTTTAAAAGACATTTTATAAACCAGGCTGAAGTATTTCATGGCATCGCCTGTTGCGTCGCACTCTTGAACGTTCGGAACGTAAATCGGCAATGCGAGGCTATATTGATACTTGCGGGTAGGGATTTTTTTGGCAAGGGGAGGAGGTTGGGGTATTTTTGAGTTAGTGGTAATTGTAAATACACCTCCTATAAATTCGAAAACCTTAGTTTATGAATTTTGAAAAACTAGTTCCAAATGTTTTTTATTCCAATATCGCCGATGGTTTGAAATTGTTTGTCGACTGTCTGGAATTTACTGTTGGACATGATGAAATAAAATCCACTCAACCATTTTGTGTATTGGAAAAAGATGGATTACGTATAAATCTTTTTGAAAATGCTGAACTGGCTAAAGAACATAGTCCTGAGTTTAGGTTAATAACAAAAGATATAGAAGAAGTTTATGGAAAAGTTTCTAAATCTCATCCTGAATTTCTTCATCCAAATCTTAAAGAAATTACTCTTCGTCCTTGGGGTGCGAAGGAATTTGCATTGATGGATAAACAATTGGGAATTATCATTCAACAATGGTAAACATAACAACTACCGCTAACATTGGGTCATTGTCGCACAACCATAGTTTCAAAAAATAAGACCTGTATTTTTTCCTCAGAGATATTTAGAAACCTGCTTAGTTCTTTGTGGCGATCTTCGCTTCTATACAACTCCTAAGCAGCGGCAGCTTTTAGTTCAATGAGTTTACGTTCATAGAAAGCTATTTTGGCAGTTCTTTGCTTTTCCTGGTACGCCTTTAAAT
>JANXWM010000383.1 GCA_025351145.1 Chitinophagaceae bacterium | reverse complement strand
TTTATGTTCGTGCAGGTAATGTTTTACCGGGCCGTTCATCCAGTTGGCGGCAGCTTTATAATTACTTGTGTGCTCAATCAACAGTTCATAATAATCTGCTGTTTCTTTTTCCATGCACAACTGCGCGGCATCGTATTCGCTTAATCCCAGTTCCTGCTGATACCTGAGCTGCAATTCCTGCGGTAATACAGGTAAACTTTTTTGTACCGATTCTATAAACGTTTCACTCAGTAAAAAAGGCGAAAGGTCAGGCTCTGCAAAATAGCGGTAGTCGTTGGCTTCTTCTTTATCCCGTATAGAAAAAGTGGTATCGTTAGAGGCATCAAAACTTCTTGTTTGCTGGGTAATTTTACCGCCGTTTTCAACAATCCCTACCATTCTTTCTACTTCGTACTGTATGGCGTGTTTTACGTTCCTTATGGAGTTAAGGTTCTTTACTTCCACTCTTGTACCAAGCGCCGTTTCGCCTTTTAACCGAATGGACACATTCGCATCGCAACGCAGGCTGCCTTCTTCCATATTGCCATCGCAAACGCCTATCCACTGAACCAGCCTTCTTATTTCTGTAACATACTGGTAAGCTTCTTCGGCGCTGTGCATGTCAGGCTCACTCACAATTTCTATTAAGGGCGTACCGGCACGGTTATAATCTACACAGGTAAATTCATCATCTATATCATGAATACTTTTGCCCGCATCTTCTTCCATGTGAATACGGGTAAGCTGCACATTGCGGGTTCCCGTATCTGTTTTTATGGTTATATAACCGCCCTTGCAAATAGGCGTGGTATGCTGCGATATCTGGTAGCCTTTTGGCAGATCGGGGTAAAAATAATTCTTACGGGCAAAATAGTTGTATCGTTCAATCTCGCAGTGACAGGCGATGCCCATTTTAACCGCATACTCAACAGCTTTTTTGTTGGTCTTGGGCAAAGTACCCGGGTGACCGAGTGTAATGGGGCTCACATGTGTATTGGGTTCAGCACCAAAAGCAATACTATCGCCGCAGAACAGTTTGCTCTGTGTAGCAAGCTGCGCATGCACTTCAAGGCCAATCACCACTTCGTATTTTTCTAACGGGTTACTCATAAACTGCTGCAAAAATAACCTCCGCGCCTGTTATATAAATTATATTTTTTATGGGCCCGGCAATAGGTTTTTCATAGCATCGCCTCTTGCGTCGCACTCTTGTACGTTCGGAACAGGAGCAGACTGTACAGCAATGAATCAACAGTACAAGTGTGCGACGCAAGTAAAGCTTCATTATGATCTAAAGCCGGGCCCAAAAAATTGTATTTGGCTTTTTTACGGGCTACTTTTCGGGATACATTTTATCGATCTGGCTGATGATGGATTTACCCATATCTATAAAGTTGTTATAGCGGTCGTAAAGCTGCGGGTAGGGGATCAGAAGGGTGCAGAGGTATTTGCCTTTGGGCGTGGTGAGCACCTGCCAGGTGGCCATATCGTTCTGCGGATCTGTGACATTATCGATTACGTAATCCTTAAATTTATTTTGTGTTGAGACCCACCCGGTTTCGGAAGATTTGATCTGTGGTATTGCTTCCTGGTAGAGATAAAGTATTTGGGTGGCGAGTGAATCGGGCTCGATGTTAAGGATTTTGCCGGAGGAAAGGAAACCATCGAACCGGCTTTTGTTTGGCCGGAGGTATGCATTGCTGAATATGGGTTTTAAAAACCTGTTGAGGGAATCTTTATTGGGGGCAATGTTTTTATCGAGCCGGCTTAAATAGGTAAATACCGTATCGTAATTTTTATAAGCCTCGATTAAGTTTTCGGCTTCGTAGATATCGTCTGTTAGGTCTTCTTTAAGACCAAGCAGGAATGTTTTTACCTGTGCCTGCTCGGTACGGTGTTCGCTCCAGTTGTGGAACCAGATGGAAATGCTGATTGCAAAAACGATGATGAATATTTCGATAAAAAACTCTTTGACTTTGTGCCAGAAACTATGTTCTTTACTGCTCCAGACTTTGTATACTTTTTTAGTGTGCTTGATTACTTCCTGCTCGGCCATGCTGTAAGATTAAGGTTTTGAGGAAATAAAGCTACGATGTTTTGCAATAAATTAAATGTGGCGGACCGTAAAATGCTTTTTGGAAATTATAAAAAACCTGCGATGCTTTATATTTTTAACCCCTGGCTATAAATATGTATGCATCGGCTGTAGTATTCTTCTTCGGAATAATGATCGCTGAAAACCTTTTGCATTTTTTGCTGAATGGCGTCACGGTTTTCATTGTTAAGCAGAAAGTTGATTTTCTCAATCCATTCGGAGGTATTAAAATCTTCAACGATAAATTCGGGTAATTCAGCTTTTATCTGTTGCACTACTTCTCCTGTATTGAAGGTAACAAAAGGCAAGCCCTGTGCCAGGTATTCTATCAAAACCAATGGCCCTGATTCTGACCTTGCCGTATGCACCGCAAGATCATATTGATGAAGGAGCGGCTGTATTTTATCGGCATCAAAAAGAAAGTTTACCATCTCTGCTAACTCAAGCTTTTTTATTTTTTTCTGCAGGGTTTCTAAGTAAATTTTATCTGTTGGCTTGCCAATAATGCTGAGATGAAATTGATTGTTTATGTTTAATTCCTTTAAAAGATCAAGGGCAAATTCTATATGTTTAGTTGGCCTTATGTTGGCAACAAGCAGTAACCTTTTAATACGATCTAATTTAGGTTCTTTTGCTGCATTGGAATTAAAAACAGTCACAGTATTGGGCAAAAGAAAAACGCTTTCCCTGTTCATCTTTAAACTTTGCAATGCCCACTGTTCTATACTTCTTGCAACTGCGATGAGTATGGTTTTGGGGTAGATGACCTGCTGGTGCCAGGATACTCTTGAATTGATTTCAATATCGCCAAAATGCTCGTGGAAAAAGATTGGTTTTTTTAAACCGAACAGCTTACAGGCAAGATAAACGTAGCGTAAATTATAGGAGGAATGAACATGAATAATGTCGTATCCTTTAATGGCTTTTACAAGTTGCCGCATTTTGAAGGGATTCCATTTCCATTTTCTCTGAAGGTCAATCACGGGAATTCCTTCGTTCAATTGTGGAGCCAGCGGACCTTTGGCAACAGTAGTAAGCACGGCGGCCTGGTGGCCATTTTTATATAAAATATTGGAAAGTGTTACCAGCACACGCTCAGCGCCGCCAACATTTAACTGGTCAGTTATTTGTATAACACTTAGTTTCTTATTCTGCATACAGTATATATGCTAAAATAAATTGTATTTGCAGACCTGAGCGGTTTTATTTTAAAAGTATTTATGGTAGAAAGGTTAAATGAAATTTGAGATTAGGGTAAAGTATGTTTTCGTGTAGCTTTAGTATGAAGCGCTCCGTTTGGCGGAGCGCTTCAAAACTATTACTTAAGATTAGGTTAGCAACGGCCAATGGTGCACTTTCCAGTTAAGGAGTTTTTCTGTAAAATGAATTAGCACTATTATTGACTTGGCTTTATTATGAAAGTTTAATGGCATTTTGATATGCCATGAAAATATTTTAATTAAAAATTAAATGTTCAACCGGCTATTTTATTTAAGCCATTACGAACCGGAGCCTGAAGCTGCCATGAAAGAAGGAACCCTGAAGGGTGCGACGCAAGAAAAGATGCGCAATGATCTTTAGCCGGGTCCATAAATTGTATTATTCCCAGTATCTGATTGTTTTAAGCAACAATCCAGCCGCTTAAGATTTTTTATTGACGCAGTATAACACAGTAAGTTTGCAGTAGCTTACACTGTAGTATCTATTATTTACAGCACTAAAATAACCTTCATGGCAACGCTTGCTCAACTTGAAAAAATGCGCAGCTATTATAACAGCGGCGCAACAAAATCATTTGCTTTTCGCAAAGAACAATTGCAAAAATTGAAAGATGCAGTATCTGCACACGAGCAGGAGCTGCATGACGCATTATATACCGATCTTAAAAAAAGCGCGGAAGAAAGCTGGGTTACAGAAACAGGTTTTTTAATAAGCGAAATAAATGCCACTTTAAAAAACCTGAAACAGTGGATGCAGCCAGAACATACTTCTACCAACCTGGTTAACCTGCCATCTTCAAGTTATGTATTGCACGAACCGCTGGGCATTGTGCTGATTATTGGCCCGTGGAATTATCCATTGCAATTATTATTTACTCCATTGGTTGGGGTAATTGCTGCCGGTAATTGTGCGGTATTAAAATCATCTGAATTTGCCCCTGCAACAGACGCGGTAATGCAGAAAATAATCGCTGAAACCTTTGCGACTGAATTTGTTTTATATGTACAGGGTGATGGCGCAACCGTGGTTCCGGAAATGATGAACAACTTTACTTTCGATCATGTTTTTTATACGGGCGGTACCATGGTGGGCAAGATCATTTATAAAATGGCAGCCGAAAGAATGGTGCCTGTTACGCTTGAACTTGGCGGTAAAAGTCCCTGTGTGGTGGAGAGCGATGCCAATATAAAAGTTGCCGGCAACAGGATTGCCATGACCAAATTTTCCAATGCCGGCCAAATGTGTGTAGCGCCGGATTATGTGCTGGTACATGAATCGAAAAAACATGAACTGATTGCAGCTTTAAAAAACAGTTTGCAGAAATTCTTTGGCGATAAGCCCGAAGAAAGTTACAACTACGGAAAGATCATTAATGAAAAACAATTCAACAGGATCACCGGTTATTTAGCTGAGGGAAATATGGTGCATGGCGGCCGCACCGACAAAAATAAACTGTTCATTGAACCAACGATCATTGAAAACGTGTCTGTCAATTCACCTTTAATGAAAGAAGAAATTTTCGGCCCGGTGTTGCCCGTTATTTCTTTCAACACTGCAGATGAAGCAAAAGCAGTTATTGCGAACAATCCCAACCCTCTTGCGTTTTATATTTTTACAGAAAGCAGCAGCAAAGAAAAGGAATGGTTAAATGGCGTTCAGTTTGGCGGAGGCTGTGTAAACAATGCAAGCTGGCATTTAACCAATCATCATCTGCCCTTTGGTGGCAGGGGTTTCAGCGGAACGGGGCAGTATCATGGCAAATATTCTTTCGAAACATTCAGCCATAAAAAAGCGGTAATGAAAACGCCCACATGGTTCGATCCCTCTGTAAAATATCCGCCGTTTAAAGGCAAGTTGAAATTATTTAAATGGGTAATAAGGTGAGTGTGGTGAGTAAATACAAAAGGCAATAATTAGCCGGGCTTAGTACATAAATAATGCTTTAGTTGCGTCGCACACTTGTACGTTCCAATTATGAATGAGCTTTCAACAGCCGTGATAAAATTTGTAATTAATGTTCAAAAATAAAATAATAAAAAGGCTAACCATTACAGCAGTAATAATTGCCGTACTGCTGATAGCAATTAAACAAAAAGATATGACGTTAAGGCAATCGCTTGTAAAAATTTTCTATCCGGTAATAATGTTTGCAGGTAAAATAACCGGCTCAAAAAATTCAATACTTAAGAATACTTCCAATACAAAATCACTGACAGATTTCTACAGTCTAAAAGCGGTTGACAACAGTGGTAACGAAATAAACTTTCAGCAATTCAAGGGTAAGAAAATACTGATTGTAAATACAGCAAGCGATTGCGGCTTTACTGCACAATATGAAGAACTGCAAAAACTGTACACACAATATAGAAACAGCCTGGTAATAATGGGTTTTCCTTCAAACGATTTTAAAGAGCAGGAGCAGGAAAACGACGAAACAATCGCTGCATTTTGTAAAGCAAATTTCGGCGTTACGTTCCTGCTGATGAAGAAAAGCACTGTAATAAAAAGTACAGCCCAGAACGAAGTATTTCAATGGCTAACAGATAAAAATAAAAATGGCTGGAATACACAGGAGCCACAATGGAATTTCAGCAAATACCTCGTGAATGAGAATGGTGTATTAATGAACTATTTTCCTTCCGCAGTTTCTCCACTGAGCGATGAAGTTATTGCGGCGATAAAATAACAATATGCAGCAATTAAAATTTATCATCCTTGCAGGCAATTATTCTTTATGCAGGTTAAACCATAATGATGCATTGCCTTCATGGGTTTTTGATTCATCGTTTTATACAATCTCAAAAACAGAAACAGAATCATCAATCATTTGTGAAACGAAGTTTGTCCCATCACCAATCCGAAATAATGATGGGTGGAAGTTGCTGCGAATAGATGCCGTGCTTAACCTTTCGCTTACAGGCATTACTGCAAAATTTTCTCAACCGCTTGCAGAGGCAGGGGTAAACCTTTGTGTAATCGCTACTTTTGATACAGACTATATAATGGCGAAAGAAGAAAAATTAGTGATTGCAAAAGAAGCACTTGAGAAAGCAGGATTTATCGTTGAATAAAAATATTTTACTGCATGCGTATTCATTGCCTTCAGCACGTTTCGTTTGAAACAGCGGGAACAATTTTAGAATGGGTAAAGCAACATGCTACGTGCATTTGCTATACCAATTTTTTCGAAGAGGGATATACATTGCCTCCATCAGATGCATTCGATTTTTTACTGGTGCTTGGCGGCCCTTTTAATGTTGATGAAGAAGAAAAATTTCCATTCTTACAGGAAGAAAAGCGCTTTATAAAGAAAGCAATTGATGACGGCAAAAAAATAATGGGCATTTGTTTGGGCTCGCAATTAATTGCCGCTGCGCTTGGCAAAAAAGTATATAAAGGCCCGGAAACAGAGATTGGCTTTTTCCCCGTAACCTTTACTGCAGATGCATTACAGCAAAATTTATTCAATCATTTTACAAAAAGTACTATGGTGTTTCAATGGCATGGCGATACATTCGATTTGCCCGATGACGCTGTGGCTATCGCTTCTTCCGCTGCATACAAAAACCAGGCATTTGTTATTGGTAACAATGTACTCGCCTTACAGTTTCATTTAGAAATGAATAAAGAAATAGTCGAACAGATGCTGATACATGAAGGAACTGAATTAAACGAAAAAGGAACTTATATTCAAACTGAAGAACAAATAAAAAATAACCTGCATTACCTGGATCAAAATAAAAAAGATATCTTTCTTTTGCTCGATAATTTCTTAGGTGTTTAAGACAATACCGTGTTTACAAAGGCGGATATTTATATTGTTCAGCTAAAAGCATTAATAAAGAAAAAATAAAATAGCCGCACAGTATTGATACATGATTAGCCGGTCTGAAGAATTGTTATGAAGCTTTACTTGCGTCACGCACTTGTACTATTAGATTATTATTTAATAATATTCCATCAATCGAATAATTTTACAGGCTGTCAACATGAATTATAAAAGTTATTGAAAAAATATATCTCTTTACCCTAAATAATTAGAAGGAAATGTTGAAGAGAGAGTTTCAATAAAGTCAAAACCATGAGCTAAACAGTTATATTTAATTTTTCTAGCCAAGCTTAAATAAACTTTATGACAAATAAATTCCCTGAAACTCTGACTTTAATTCTTTTTCAAACTTTGTTTTTATTAGTAACTGGTTTTAGTACTAATAGTTACGGCCAAGAAAAAAATAGTACAATCAAATCTGATGAAGTATTCAAAGACTGGAATTTCGCCCCAAGGAAAGTATATGGAATTGGTAAACTAAGAAATACAACTAATCGTACATATTACAAGATATCAGAAATAAACGACAGTTTAACTCTGGCAGAAGAGTTTAATCCGGCAGGTATATTAACCAACAGAACAAAGATTCATTTTAAAAATGGAATGGTTAGCAGGATTATAGAAGCTAATCGATGGGGCGAGGAATATTCGACTTTTGATTTTACGCCTTGTGGGGATGGTGAATTTTTTGTTGAAAAAAAAACATATGGCGAAAATGCATACTTGCCCTGCAAAAAAATAAAATATAAATACAAGAATGACTTACTAATAGAAATGATGTATTATTCAGATTCAGGTAATGCCTGCACCTGCGCAAATGGTGCTGCCTTAATACGTTATAACAGGCTTTCAGACAATAACAGGTTTTCCTTTATTGAACAAGTCGATTTTTTTGATATTAACGAAAGGCCTGCTCTACAAAAAAATCATGATTTCCATAAAGAAATATTTGATTATGATGAGAATGGCAACAAGTTGTCGGAAGCTTATTTTGGTTTGAACAATGAACCTGTATTAGATCGCTTTGGAGTTTTTACAGTAAAGAGGGAATATGATTCAAATGATAATAAGGTTCAAGCAGAATTATTTGGATTGGATCTACAATTAGCAAATAATGTGTACGGTGTTGCAAAAACCGCTTTTGAATTTAAAAATGGTTTTCAGGTTAGCGAAACCAGCTTTGATAATATGAATAATATTACCGCCTCTTCAGAAACCGGAGATGGCATTGCAATAACTAAGCACAAATACGACAGCGCATCAAACGAAATAGAAGAGACTTATTATGATATAAAAGATCAACCGGCAAATAATCATGAGGGAATTCAAAGGATTAGCTATAGCTATTCTCAGGATGGGATGATAACAAGTGTTTCGTATTTTGATGCACTCCATCAACCTGTTTCTGATGATCAAGGTGTACATAAATATGTTTACGGAAGAGACAGTGTGGGCAAGATTGTTGAAAAAAGCTTTTTTAACACGCAGGACTATCCATGTCGCGATAATTTTGACAGGGTAAATATAATTAAATACAGGTATGATAATTATGGCAGGAAATTGTCTGTTTCATACTGGTCAGATGAACATGAAAGAATGACAAGGTGGAATGGTTACCACGCACAACTCATAAGCTATAACAATGATGGAAGGCCCACGGAATACACATACTTGGACACCGAGGATAACTTCACTACAAGCGAAAATGGCTATTCACGGCAGATAATTACTTACAACACAAATGGGCTTATTTCCGAAAGAAGTTTTTTTGACGGGGATACAGCAGTATTATTGAAAATAAAGGGCTATGTAAAAAACTATCATGCTATTAAATATTATTTCGATACAACAAACCGCATAACATCACTTGAATACTTTGACACTAACCAATATCCAGTAAATGCAATTATAAAACTCAATGATTCTACCTACAACTGTCACAGGATTGAATTTATTTACAGTGGTGAAAGAATTACAACAGAAAAATTCTATAATATAAACAACGATGTGCCTTCTGCGGTGATTGATTGTATAAGAAGCAGGTACATCAGCACGGTAGGTAATAGCACAAGACCAAAAAATAAATGACTCATTTTGCCTGATAGAGACTTTTCATTTTGAAGATTCTGTTAAAGAATACTTTAGATTGCTGGTATAATTTTTACTACGCTTAGGAAAAAGCCGCCCAAATTTCTGAACGTATAAGTGAGTGACACAACCGGCGATGCCATGAAAACCTGCAGCCTGTTCAATAATATCATAAACTACTAACTGTAAACTACAAACTCTAAACCCGCTCTCCTATCTTTGTTCTTATAAAATTGCCTGCCATGAATGAAAAATTTGTAAGCCGCATTGGTGCCGAAGTAAAAGAAATTGAGCTTGCCGGGTTGTTTAAAAAAGAACGGATTATTACCAGCGAGCAGGGCCCGGAAATTACGGTAAATGGTAAAACAGTGCTTAATTTTTGCGCCAATAATTACCTTGGTTTATCATCGCACCCGAAAGTGATTGAAGCTGCACACAAAGCAATCGACACGCACGGTTATGGTATGAGCAGTGTGCGTTTTATCTGCGGCACACAGGATATTCATAAAGAGCTTGAACAAAAACTTGCTCAGTTCCTTGGCACAGAAGATACGATTTTGTACGCCGCTGCATTCGATGCAAACGGCGGTGTGTTTGAACCTTTGTTTAATGAACAGGATGCTATAATAAGTGATGCACTTAATCACGCTTCTATTATTGATGGTGTTCGTTTGTGCAAAGCACAGCGCTACCGCTATGAGCACAACAATATGGAAGACCTTGAAGCTAAACTTAAAGAAAGTGCCGGTTGCAGAAGCAGGATCATTGTTACTGACGGGTCTTTCAGCATGGATGGAACCATTGCACAACTTGATAAAATCTGCGACCTGGCAGATGCTTATGATGCGATTGTTATGATTGATGAATGCCACTCTTCGGGCTTTCTTGGTAAAACCGGCAGGGGCACACACGAATACCGCGGGGTAATGGGAAGAATAGATATTATTACCGGCACACTGGGTAAGGCATTGGGCGGGGCAAGTGGTGGATTTACAAGCGGCAGAAAAGAAATTATTGAAATATTAAGGCAGCGCAGCAGACCATACCTTTTCTCCAACACGCTGGCACCAAGTATTACCGGAGCTTCTATTGCTGTGCTGGATATGCTTACCGAAACAACAGAACTGCGCGACAGGCTTGAACACAATACAAGGTATTTTCGCAAAAAAATGACAGAAGCAGGTTTTGATATAAAACCCGGCGACCATCCCATCGTTCCCATTATGCTCTACGATGCCGTAGTTGCACAAACCTTTGCTGCAAAATTGTTAGAAGAAGGCGTTTATGTAATTGGTTTCTTTTTCCCCGTAGTGGCAAAAGGCCTTGCGAGGATTCGTGTGCAGTTAAGTGCAGCCCATGAACAGCAACATCTCAATAAAGCTATTGACTCGTTTACAAAAGTGGGCAAGGAGCTGGGCGTATTGAAATAGCTGATTAAACCCAAATTTGGCGGTTGACTTTTTTTGAGCCAAACAGCGGTTCTTTTAGCATCGTTCCTTGCGTCGCACACTTGTACAGCAGAATATAACTGAGCTTTTAACAGCCAATACACCCAACTGCAAAATATGGACTAAGGAATGATATTAAACAAAAAATCCCTCCTGTGCCGGAGGGATTTTTATTATTCTAAACCCTAAAGGTTTTTATTTTTTTACAGCTGCCGATAAAAAATGATCCAGTGCAGCAATCATGCTTGGGCTTTGCGGGGCCGGTGCTTTTATTTCTACATTTAATCCCGCTTCTTCAATTGCTTTAATGGTGTTGTTTCCAAAAGCACCAATCAGAGTTCCGTTTTGTACAAATTGAGGATAATTATCAAACAGGCTCCTTACACCGCTTGGTGTAAAAAAACAAATCATATCAAAATCCCCCTCATCCATTATTTCTTTTACATTGTTGCTTACAGAGCGGTACATAAAAGCAAGCTGGTAGCCGCAATGATTATTTTTAAGCCAGTTCACAATATCATTATCCTGCTGGTTTTCGCTGCATACATAAAGAAACCTTTCATTTTCTTTATGTTTATTAATTACATCAAACATGCTTTTATTGGTACCATCGGCACCATAAAAAACCTTTCTCTTTCTGTAAAGAATAAATTTTTGAAGATACAGGGCCACCGCTTCAGTAATACAAAAGTATTTTGTGTCCTGGCTGATATTGATTTTCATTTCATCGCTCATGCGGAAGAAATGATCAATAGCATTACGGCTGGTGAATATTACGGCAGAATAAGAAACAATATCTATCTTCTGTTTACGAAAATCACGTGCAGCAATTGCTTCCAGCCTGATGAAAGGGTGAAAGGTTAGCTCTATACTGTATTTTCTGGCAAGCTCGAAATATGGTGATTTTTCACTTTCAGGCTTTGGCTGGGTAATTAATATGTTCCGTGCCTGCTTTACAATTGCAGTGCCAGAAGATTTTTGGGCGCCGTTCTTTAGCATGCTGTTGATCTGAGATTTTTTTATTATTCGCTTTTGCCAATATAAATGAATACTACCTTGTAAATAATAAGCATGGGTACTAATTCAACTGCGCAAAGATAAACGAAAAAATGTATAGGATGTATACTCAACGTACTACGTATTACCGTTAATGAAATAATATACCTGAAGAGTAACATAAAAATAACTGCACACGCAGCAACGGTAATCGTGATTTGCTGCAGGCTGCCATTAGAAAAAGCCATTAAAAAAAGCAGCGGGAGAAGCAGCAAGCCTATCACTTTATTAACGAGAAATACAATAAACCCATAAGTTGAAGCTGGCTCCTTTACCTGAAATGCCCATCCTGTAAACTGTATTACCATATACTTTAACATGTAAACAAGTGCAAGTATGGTTACACTGTATAAGGCAAGTTTAGGCAAAGAAACAGGAAGCCAATGATAATTGTCTGCAAGCAGGGCTATAAATAAACCGCCAACGATAATGAATAATATATTCATTAATAAAGAAGGCAATGTTTCCTGCATTAACAGCTCCCTTGTCTGTTTCTGCCGAAAAGACCCCTGGAACAAAACCTTAAAAAGACTTTGAAAATATTTAGGGAATAGTTGCTTTATAATGGCTAACAATAAAACCACTAACACCAGCAGGTAAAATAAAAAATCCTTTTGCCAGGGGGCATGTATGTCCCCGTCTTTTATTAAAGAAATGTTTTTTGAATGATTGAACGTGAAGCTGAGCAAACTTAAAAAAGCAGTATCATCCTGCCAGCGAAGGGGCTTGTTTATTATAACTGCCGGCACTATCGCCACGGTATCGGTCCTGATCGAATCGGTTAAAAGGCTATCACTTAACAGCGTATCCCGTTGTGCTGCCAGCGAATCTAAAGGAACAACCGTAAGGCTGGTAATGGTATCTTTTTTTACAACCGGCGGCTTAATTACCGGCTTCTGGGTATCTTTTACAACCGGAACAGGTTTATTTATTTGTTGCTGGGTTTTGGCGCTGTCAATCAGTCGCTGCAGCAGGCTGTCTGTTTGCCCAAAGCTTTGCAGCAGGCATAAAGCAAAAAGTATGGTTAAGAAAGGTTTCAATAAAAATGATAATGCCGCAAAAATAATGGTACATTTTGTATCACCCGTTTTTATTAAAATATTTTGTACCGGGCCGAAGTAATTCTATGATGCGTCCCTTGCGTCGCACTCTTGTACGTTTGTAACTTTACTGTGCTTTGATCTGAAGCGGATATAGAGGCGTATTAATGTTGGCCAGGCACCATGTATAGTATGGAAGCTGAAAACCATACCATCCAATAATTATTACAGTTTCAAAGATTATTTTAATAATTTCACATGCATGGCCGGTCA
>JANXWM010000377.1 GCA_025351145.1 Chitinophagaceae bacterium | reverse complement strand
CCCAGAAGGATTTTTCTCATGTGCATTAATTTTAGTTAAAGTTTTGTAAATCTAATTATATACCCTTTAAATTAAAAAAAAACCTTTTAAATATTTTTTTTTCCATTAGTCCCGGATAATTGATAAAAGCCTTTCGTATTGTATGACAGATTAAAAAGTAAAACGCTGCATTATTTGTTATAAAAAAGTTAACAAAAGTCAATATCAAAAAAAAAAATTCTAATAAACTGATAATCATTAGATTGAATTTAATGTATTTTCAGAAAGTTTTTTTGAACCTTTTTATATTGGTTATCATCAATCACAATCACAGGGAAAAATAGTTTTCAACATCATCAAAAAATAATTTTGAAATGTAGCCCATTATTGTAATTTAGTGGCAGAATTTAATGGGTTAGTAAGTAAAGGGTTGGCATTTTTGCCGACTCTTTTTTGTGGCAGTTACTCAACCCTAATAATAAAATTTGTTCTTCTCATTGCTCAAAAATGTTCTGAAAGCACAAGAGTGCGACGCAAGTAAAGCTGAATAATTAACTGAAGTCCGGTTCAAAAGACTTTCTATTTATAATTCCATTTTTGTATCCGGCAGCTATACTACTATTTATCTTTACTTGCGTCGCACTCTTGTACTTTAGTCATACTATTCAGCAATTAATACAATCCTCCTTATCACTTCTAAAACTATCTTTATAGCATGAGCAAAATTAAGACTGCGTTCTTCTGCAGTAATTGTGGTTATGAAAGTACAAAGTGGGTGGGCAAATGCCCGTCGTGCAGTCAATGGAATACATTTATTGAAGAAGTGCTTGATAAAGGGACCGGCAAAACAACTGATACCTGGAAAAACTATAATACAGAAAAACGATCTACCGCAACCGTTGCCTTAATGCATGTAACAGGCAGAGAAGAAAAGCGTATTACTACACAAGATCCTGAATTAAACCGGGTGCTTGGTGGCGGCATTGTTCCGGGAAGTATTGTGCTTGTTGCGGGCGAACCTGGTATTGGTAAAAGCACTTTGCTTTTGCAGGATGCACTTGAATTAAAAGATATCGTTACACTCTACATAAGCGGCGAAGAAAGCGAACAGCAAATAAAAATGCGTGCTGACCGCCTGAAGATAATAAACGATAATTTTTACCTGCTTACAGAAACATCAACACACATCATATTCCAGGAAATAAAGAAATTAAAACCTCAACTGGTTATTGTTGATTCAGTGCAAACACTGCAGTCAGACCTAATCGAATCAACACCGGGAAGTATTTCGCAAATTCGCGAATGCACGGCAGCATTTCAGCGGTTTGCAAAAGAAACGGATACGCCTGTTTTTTTAATCGGCCACATTACAAAAGACGGTACTATTGCCGGCCCCAAATTATTAGAGCACATGGTTGATACTGTACTGCAGTTTGAAGGTGACCGCCATTATGCTTACCGTATTTTACGAACTTTAAAAAACCGTTTTGGCAGTACATCAGAATTGGGTATTTATGAAATGACAGGTGATGGAATGCGTGCTGTATTAAACCCTTCAGAAATATTAATCAACCAGAAAGAAGAACAGCTAAGCGGCAGTGCCATTGCTGCAAGCATGGAAGGCTTGCGCCCATTGCTTATTGAAGTGCAGGCACTGGTAACACAAAGTGTTTATGGCACCCCGCAACGAACTGTAACCGGTTTAGATTTAAGGCGATTACAATTATTGCTCGCTGTTCTTGAAAAACGCGGTGGCTTTCATTTTGGCGTAAAAGATGTGTTTGTAAATATTGCCGGTGGTTTAAAAGTTGAAGACCCTTCTATCGATCTTGCTGTAACCTGTGCATTGCTTTCTTCTTATGAAGATATTGCTTTGCCGCAGCATATTTGTTTTGCAGGCGAAGTGGGATTAAACGGCGAAATCCGCGCTGTAAACCGCATTGAGCAAAGAATTGCTGAAGCAGAAAAACTGGGTTTTGAAAAGATCGTAGTATCTAAATTTAATAAGAAAGGATTTGATAAAAACATCCCAAAAATTGAAGTGATTGCACTTGGCCGTGTTGATGAAATGTACCGTTATCTTTTCTAGAATTTGCATCCCTGCAAAAGATTTTTTATTTTGAGCAGTGATTAAAACAATCTCAACATATTTCAACGATTTTGTACATCTTTTCTTCCCGCATAATTGCGAAGGCTGCGGCAATGATGTACTTGAAAATGACACTTTGCTTTGTGCCGAATGTTTCTTAAAACTTCCTGAAACCGGCTTTATACAACAGCCCGGCAACCCTGTAGAAAATATTTTCTATGGCCGAATAAAAGTTGAAGCCGCAGCCGGAGCTTATTATTTTACAAAGGATTCTTTACTGCAGCACCTGATTGTGCAATTAAAATACAAGGGCAATAAAGACGTAGGTCTTTATCTCGGCAAATTGCTGGGTTATGAATTATCGCAAAGCGAAAGATTCAATAATATTGACGCCATTATTCCCCTGCCACTCAACAAACGCAAAGAGAAAAAACGTGGTTATAACCAAGCCGCAGTTATTGCAGATGGCATTGCAGAAATATGGCAAAAACCGATTCTTAAAAACTGTGTTGAGCGTCTCATATTCACCGAAACGCAAACACACAAAGACCGCATCAGCCGCTGGCAAACAATGGAAAATGTTTTCGCGGTAACCGATAAAACTTCTTTAGAAAACAAACACATTTTATTAATAGATGATATTGTAACAACCGGTGCCACATTAGAAGCCTGCGGTGCAAAAATTCTTGAAGTACCCGGCACCAAACTAAGTATCCTCACAGTTGCCTACACTATTTAATACAGCATAAATTTTATGAACCCGGCTGAAGGATTTTCATAGCATCGCCGCTTGCGTCGCACTCTTGTACTGCAGAATAGTTATGAGCCCTGGGCTGCCTGACGTTCCAAATGTACAAGTGTGCGACGCAAGGAACGGTCCACCAAGAGCTTCTGCCGGGAACAAAATTTTTATTTCTTCTGCCTCAATAATGGAGAACAATTTAATTCGCATTACATTTGAACCAATGAAAGGCAATTACCTATTTCTGATAGCCACCATAATGTTTGTAAGTTTCACTGTTTCCTGTAAAAAAACTTCGTTTATTACAAGTACCGATGCTTTCCTTTTTACATCAGCAGATACAGTTCACTTTGGCAGCTTGTTTACAAATACGGGATCCATTACACAGTCGTTTAAAATATTTAATCCCAACGATAAAAAACTGCTGGTAAGCCAGGTAGAACTTTCCGGTGGCTCAGCTTCTGTTTTTACATTGAATGTAAATGGTGCGGCGGGTTCATCATTCTCCAATATTGAAATAGCACCGAACGACAGTATCTATGTTTTTGTAGCTGCCAATGCAAAAGCTAATGCAACCAATCTTCCTTTCTTTATCCAGGATAGTGTACACATCAGTTACAACGGCAAA
>JANXWM010000376.1 GCA_025351145.1 Chitinophagaceae bacterium | reverse complement strand
CTTATGTTGAATTTACAAATAATGGTGTTGTTCTTATTAATACTGAACACTTTGAAAAAATTAAAACAGGTAATTATTTATTGCCAGAAAATTTAATGATGAGACAACCGGGATGATTCAATTAATTGATAATGAACTAAGAAATATAAGTGAAGCAAATCATCAATATTGATCGTTCTTGCCTGGTGTTTAATTAATCCAATCTTAATTATTTCGGCTCATTTAAATTTATGTATTTAACCCGGATTTTGCAGTTGGCTGTTAAAAGCTCAGTTATATTCTGCAGTACAAGTGTGCGACGCAAGGAACGATGGCATAAAAATCTGTAGCCTGGCTCAAAAAATTTCTAATGCAAAACGTGGGTTTGGCATTCAATTTTTTCACCGGTTGCGAAGGCAGCGTATTTACAAAGGGCAAAATCATTAACGTTCATTAACCTTATAATTAGTTTGCTTAACTGCATTTGCTTTTTGCTGTACATAGTTTTGGGAGCAAAATATACAATTCATGCGAAGCAGTTTTTTAGTGGCCTTTTTTCTTATGAATGCAATGATCTCTTTCGCCCAAAAAACCACCGTTAAAGGCAGGGTATATGATAGTAGCAGACATTCAGGTCTTTCTTACACAACAGTAAGCCTTGTTCGTGCAGATGACTCCACGCTTATAACTTTTACCCGGGCAGATTCAACAGGAGCTTTTACATTGAACTCCGTTGACAGGGGCAAATATTTGTTATCTGCTTCTTATGTTGGCTATATACCTGTATGGAAAGCAGTTGAAATAAACAGTACCACACTACAAAACATTGGTAACATTAATATGCAGGATATTTCGAGTGCAGGTAATGTTACCGTAACTGCAAAAAGACCTCCTGTTGAGATCAATAATGATACGCTGGAATTTAATACAGAGAATTTTAAAACGCAACCAAATGCAGTAGTAGAAGACATGTTAAAGAAAATGCCGGGTATTAGCATAGATAAAGATGGTACGGTTAAAATAAACGGTCAAACCGTAAAACGGGTATTGGTAAATGGCAGGGAGTTTTTTACAGGCGATATTAAAGCAGCAACACAGAATTTACCTGCAGATGCAGTTGACAAGGTACAGGTATTTGATAAGCAAACTGACCAAAGCGCATTTACAGGCGTAGACGATGGTAACAGTGAGAAGACCATCAATCTAAAATTGAAAAAAGATAATGACAACGCACTGTTTGGGAAATTAACTGCTGGCGCAGGCAACGATGGCCATTTCGATGCCCAGGCCAACATCAATAAATTTAAGGGTAAGGAACAATTATCTTTTCTTGGTATGAGCAATAATACAAACCGCCAGGGCTTCCAGATAACCGACATGCTGAATTTTACCGGCGAGCTTGCAAGGGGTATGCGCAATGGTGGTGGCGTTGTTATAAGAACAGATGATAATAATAGTGATAACGGCGGATTGCCGGTAACAGGTTTAGGGCAAAATCAACAGGGGGTTGCAACTACAACTGCGGGTGGTATTAACTATAACAATCTCTGGAATAAAGATAAGACCGACTGGAGCTCTAATTACCTGGCAAGTGATGTGCACCTTGTTACAAACAAAGAAAGCAATATGCAAACGGTATTGCCCGGTCTTACACTCAACCGTTACCAATCAGGCAATACGGTCAATGATAATATACAGCACAGAATAAATGTCATCCTCGATCAAAAAATAGACAGTTCATTTTCATTTAAAATAACACCTTCAATTACATTTCAGCATTCAAATAAGAAAGCTGCAAACAGGTATAATGAAACAACAGCAGATGGAGTAAAGCTGAACGATGGTTACACCAGCGGCAGTTCAGGTGCAGATGCTTTTAATTTTACCAACAACATGCTTTTAAGAAAGCGGTTTAAGAAAAAAGGAAGAACTGTTTCGCTTAATATGAGTATGGGTTATAACCACAGCAAAATGAATGGCAGTCAGTATTCTGAAAATAATTTTTATAATACCGATGGCAGTAAATATGATTCATCACTCAACCAACGGTATGACCGCGACGCGGTTGCAGGAAATTTTGGTTCAACCATTATTTATACAGAACCACTTGGAAAAAGATCATTGTTTGAATTCAGCGGATTCTATAATACTAACATTGGCAACAGCAACAAAAATACTTATGACTACAATGATGCAACTTCCAAATACGATACTCACAATGCAATGCTGAGCAACAATTTTAAAAGCAATTACACCTATACAGGCGGCGGAATAAATTTCAGGACAAATCAAAAAAAGCTAAACATTACCACAGGCCTTCAATTGCAGTCAGCAGCATTGAAAACTGCTAACCGTACTACCCAGGAAAACATACAGAAAGATTTTATAGACCTGTTGCCAAATGTATTGCTGCAATATAATATCAGCCGTATGAAAAACCTGCGGTTTGAATACAATGCTTCAACCACGCAGCCAAGCCTTACTCAACTTCAGCCTTTGGCCGATGTAAGTGATCCCTTGAATATTGTAATTGGCAATCCCGACCTCAAAAGAACCTACAATCAAAACATCCAGCTAAATTTATTTGCAGCAAACCCGGCAAGACGAAAAAATCTTTTTGGCTTTTTAAATTTCAGTACTTCCAGTAATGCAATCGTAAGGTCTGATACCATTAAACCGAATGGTGCACGCATCAGCAGTTACACAAATACAAATGGCACGTACAGTATTTTCGAAAATCTTGAATTTGGTTTCCCCCTAAAGAAATTGAAGTCGCGTATAGACCTCGGCAGCAGCGCCAGGTTTACCATGGATGCCTCTTTTGTAAATGGAGAAAGAAATGATATACATGCATGGTCTTTGGGGCCAAATTTGAGTTATCATTTCGGCATCGATAATAAAATCGATCTTGATGTTACTGCAAGTGTATCTGTTAACAGTACAAAATATTCTCTGCAGCAGTTCACCAGCAACAATTACCTGCATCACGAATATGGCATTGACATCACCAATTATTTTGCAGGGAATATTTACCTGCACAACGAGTTCAATTATATTTTAAATACAGGAAGAACAGACGGATACAACACAAAGATTCCGCTGTGGAATATGTCTCTTGCAAAATCTGTTTTAAAAAATAAGCGCGGCGAATTCAAGTTTAGTGTACAGGATATCCTTAACAAAAACACCGGCATAACACGCAGCAGCAACCAGGGTTATATTATAGACGAAAAGTACAATGTGCTTCAACGGTATTTTTTGTTGAGTTTCACATTTAGCTTAAATAAATCAGGGTTAAATCGTGGCGGACCGAATGTAGTTATCAAAACTTTCAATAATTAGTCAGGATATTTTTGACCCGGCCGAAGTACCCCAACGGATCGTTCCTTGCGTCGCACACTTGTACTGCATAACTGATTGCAGCAACATACCACAATCCCGCTGCACAAAAACAAATGCTCTAAGCTTGCAGCCAAATGCTCAAGCCTCTGCTTCAGTACAAGCGGTCGAGTAGGCAAGGGCATTTCAGCCCAAGCCTCTCACAGAACCGTGCTTGAAAGTCTCCCTTCACACGGCTCTTCTCATTGAGTAGTTGAAGAATCTCATACTCTATTGTACTAAACTTAATTATCCCATTTTGCAATG
>JANXWM010000367.1 GCA_025351145.1 Chitinophagaceae bacterium | reverse complement strand
CGCTGTTTAGCAGCGACTCCCTTATACGGGTAGAACTTACAGTAATATTATTCAGCACATGTTCGGGAATTTCTTTCACCAAAAAACCAAGCTGCTTTCCGTAGTCTTCCAAAGAATGATAATCGCCCTGCCTGCCTTTTCCAAAACGATGATCATAACCAATAATCACCGTATGTGGATGAAATTTTTCGAACAGGAAATTTTTTACATAATCCCCGGCGCTTTGCTGGGCAAAACCATCGTCAAAAGGAACAACCACTAAATGATCAATACCCTTAGCTTCAAGTAATTCAATTTTTTCGCTTAGGGTATTAAGTATATAAAGCGCTTTGGAAGAAACAATTTTTCTTGGGTGGGGGTGAAACGTAATAATAACCGTTTCTCCATTGATTAATGCCGCTTCCTGTTTTAGTTGTGCTATAATCTGCTGATGCCCCGTATGCACACCATCGAATGTACCAATAGTAATAACCGCATTGCGGAATTGGGGCAGATTTTGAATATCCTGATAAACCTTCATAAAGTGGCGCAAATATAAGCCCCCGGCCCCTAAAGGGGGGCAATAAAATTGATGCATTAATTCAAAACTGCAACCTTTACTTTTGCAGCAAAGTATTGTATTCGGCTGTTTCCTGTTGCCACATAATTTGTAGTAGAAGGGCGCGACGCAAGACCCCGAAGCTTCGGGGGATGCCATGAAAAACCAATGCCGGATAAAAAAATTATGAACAACAATTTTATACCGATGAGTGTTCAATACTCCCCTTCAGGGGATGGGGGCTTATATTCTAAACGTGGTGTATCGGCTCAAAAAGAAGAAGTGCATGCTGCCATACAGAAATTAGATATGGGTTTGTACGAAAACGCTTTCTGCAAAATGTACCCCGATTTTATTGGAGGATCTCATGATCACATAAACATTATGCACGCCGATGGTGCCGGAACCAAAAGCATTTTGGCCTACCTGTACTGGAAAGAGACCGGCGACATAAGCGTTTGGAAAGGCATTGCACAGGATGCCGTGGCCATGAATCTTGACGATCTTTTATGTGTGGGTGTGTATGATAATATTTTATTTTCCAGCACAATCGACCGCAATAAAACCATCATTTCCGGAGAAGTACTGGAGCAGGTAATCAACGGTACACAGGAATTTTTTGATGAGCTAAAAAAGTTTGGTGTAAATATTCATTACCTCGGCGGCGAAACCGCGGATGTTGGCGATGTGGTAAGAACCATTGCTGTAAACGGCACGATGACGGCACGCTGGCCAAAAAACAAGATCATTACCAACAATAATATAAAACCAGGAAACGTAATTGTTGGCTTTGCCAGTTACGGCCAGGCAACTTACGAAACTGAATACAACAGCGGCCTCGGCAGCAACGGCTTAACCAGTGCGAGGCACGATGTACTTAGCAAATTTTATGCAGAAAAATACCCTGAAACCTTTGAGCCAAAGTTGAACGATGAAGTAGTTTATATCGGCAAAAATAAAATGACGGATACCATTGAACTGCAAACTGCAAACCACAAACTGCAAACGACTATCGGCAAGCTTATTCTAAGCCCGACAAGAACTTATGCCCCACTCATGAAAGTATTGCTGGAAGCATATTTTGATAAAATTGACGGTGTAATACATTGCAGCGGCGGCGGGCAAACCAAGTGCCTGAAATATTTGCCGCAGCCATTGAAAATTATAAAAGATAACCTGTTTAAAGTACCGCCAATATTTAAACTGATACAGGAAAATTCCGGCTCTGATGACCGTGAAATGTACCAGGTATTTAATATGGGCCACCGCCTGGAAATATTTACCGATGCAGATTCTGCAGAAAAAATGATCTATGAAGCGGCGAATTTTAATATTGAAGCAAAAGTTGTAGGAAGGGTTGAAGCTTCCGATAAAAAAGTGTTGGCACTGCTTGCTGGCAACAAACAAATCGTTTATTAAACTTTATAAGTTCAATACTTAATATTTTGAACCCGGCATAAGGAACATGTATTAAGCGTCCCTTGCGTCGCACACTTGTACTGTATAACCTGTATTAACTTTCAACCCGGATTTTGCATTGGTTGAATTGGCTGTTAAAAGCTCAGTTATATTCTACTGTACAAGTGTGCGACGCAAGGTACGATGCCATAAAAATCTGTAGTTCGGCTCCGCTCACTATCGGCTCAAAAAAAATTCTACTGCAAAATTTGGGTTCAACAACCACAATGCAACACATTGTTTTTTTGCATTTACTGCAAACAAGGAAACAGTTATTTGCAAAAACTGCTTAATCACCAATAACTGTAAGCAGCAATTGCAAAAAACAGTTTTCATTACGGGTACAGGAAGAATAAAAATGGAGCGTTACTATTTAGCATATCCGCACTGCGTTTATCAATTACCAAAAGGACAGATTAGTATTTAGGTTTGTTATTGAAAGTACCAATCAATTTAAAACATTAAATACCCTTCTATTATGAAAAAGAATAACAGCACCCTGCTTTCATCTTTCATCTTCTTTTGCTTTTGTTTGCCAACTTCATTATTTGCACAAAAAAATTATATAAGCATAGAAGGTGGCCGGTTCTATGGTGGCGTAGAAAGTAAATTGAACTCGGCGATGAGCTCTGCCGGTTTTGGCGACAGGATAAGCTACAGGCTGGGTGACATAATTCCATTTATAGATATTTTTCCTGATTTGGGTTCAATCAGTTTGAACGATCAATATCCAAAAAATTCGCATAATAAAGGGATATCCTGGATACGCTATGGCCGGGAATTAAAAAATGGAAAATTTATTGAATTAAGCTATGGTAAAATGAAAAGCTCAGTAGAAGGCTTTGATGTTACCTCAACTGATAATATTTCTGATGGCAACCGGTTGAAATATACTTTCGGCATATCTGCTTTAACTGCTCATTATATCTTTTCAAATAAGGTGCGGTCTTTAGCCATTGGTATTGGGCCTGCACTTGCTTTTGATGCTATTACCAGGGAAGCAAATACAATAGCAGATAAGAAAAATGCCCTGCAGCCGGGGATATCTTCAACAGCCTCGTGGCGATTTATAAACGGTAAAGTATTTTTTATGGCATTAAGGGGCGATGCAATGTTATTTGCACCTGCTTCAATTGAAGCCGTTACACTTACTTCACCTAATCAGGTTAAATCTACTTTCAACGGAACAAAAGTTAATTCACTCATAGGTGATATTACAGTATCGGTTGGTTTCAAATTTTAACCGGTATTTTGTAAATTTATATGCTGAAATTTTTATTGAATCCAATTTGAAATTATTTGCCCCATGATAAAGAATTTACTTCCTTTAATACTAAGCCTCATTGGCATCAAAACTTTTAGCCAGCCTTATGTAGACCCATTCAACATTAGGTACACAAACGCTTTTGAGAATAAGCATAAGAATGCAACGCCTTTTACACATACCTATATTGGCTCCGATCTTCCCTTAAGACTAAAGAACCGGGGACTTATTGTATTTAGCCCGTTTTATGAAAACTGGAATATTGATTCTGCAGAAAATAAAAATTACCTGCCTTCTGTAAGCAGCATTGCATTGGCAATAAGTGCTGTAATTCCATTAGATAAAAATCATTGGTCGCTAACCGCTACAGCTATTCCCCGCTTTAACAGCGAAGGATTAAAACTGCAAAACAGTTTTCAAATGGGCGGGGTATTGCTGGCAAACTATATAAAGAAAACAAACCTTACTTACAAATTTGGCCTCTTTGTAAATAATGATTTTTTTGGCGTGTTCGTAATGCCGCTTGCGGGTATTGACTGGCGCATAGATGAGCGCAATAATTTGTTTGGTGTGTTGCCCGGAAGGTTAACTTACGAGCATAAACTCAGTAACCATTTTTATGCAGGCGGTACATTTCGTGCTATTACAAATTCGTACAAACTAAGTAATGGCAGCTATATACGTATTGATGATAACCAGCTATCTGCATACCTTGATTATTATCCTGCCAAACATGTTGTTTTTACACTGGAGCCGGGTTATGGCATTATGCGTAAACTGCGCACCGGTTATGGCCATAATAAAGATTACCTGCAGGATTTGCAATGGGGAGATGGCTTGTTTATAAAACTATCTGCTGCTTACCGGATAAGGCTTTGAGTGATTATAAGTAAAGCCGCACAGGGAATTGCTCATCATTGTTCCGAAAGTACAAGAGTGCGACGCAAGAGGCGATGCCATAAAATCCTAATGCCCGGTTAAAAAAGATACGATTCACCGTTAACAAAAAAGTTTTCCTTTATACCAATCCCCTTAATAACTTCGGTATATGAAAAAGCTGTTGACCGTAATTTTTCTGTTTTGTTTTTCCATTATCCATGCCCAAATTATTACTGCAAAAGTTATTGACGCATCAAATAACAGACCGCTTGGCTTCGCAATTGTTCTTTATCATTATAAGCAAAAAGTTGTTTATACAGATATAAGGGGTTACTTCAGGCTGCCAGCCGATTCTTTAAAGAGCAATGATTCTTTAACTGTGCAGTTCATCGGCTTTCAAAAATTCACGATTGGTGCCAAAGAACTTAAAGATAGCATGCTGATAAAAATGCTGCCGGAAATACAGAGCCTTGCACCCGTAATTGTAACCAACTGCAGAAAAACAGAGGAGCTTGTGCTCAATAAAAAAACAGGGCGCATAAAGCAATACATTGGGCCCGGCCCCGAAACAAAACTGGTAATCATGTCGCGCTACGATAATGTTTCAGGAAGAAAAGGTTATATAACAAAACTGAGCATACTGATAGATGAAAAAGTGCCCAATATGCAGGTACCCGTTCGCCTGCGCTGGTACGAGTGGAACGTAGATACCCACAAGCCTGGCAAAGAATTAACCGATACCAGCATTCTTGTTTACCCATACCAGCAGGGATGGAACGATTTTGAATTGCCCGTGAAAGCGATTCCCTGCCCAAAAGACTGGCTCGTTTTTGGCCTCGAATTTATTTACACACCCGAGTACCAAAAACAATTCGATTCACTTAAGTCAAGTACAGAAAAAATTCAGTGGCTAAGCGATATGGAGAACCGCTGGTCGCTGTCCATGCAGTATGTAAACGACGAAGATGATGCCGGTTTTTACATGGTAAATAATGGCGATATAACCCGTTATGCAAAAAAATACGACCGCTATTTTATACGCCCCGCATTAAGGTTTACAGTAGAAGTTTGTAAAGAATAAATACAGCATCAATAATTATTTTTATTGGCCCGGCAAATAAATTTCATGGCATCGCCTCTTGCGTCGCACTCTTGTACGTCCGGAATATATTTGAGCAATGAAATACATTTAACTTTATGTCCCGCTTCTTTATAAACAGCCTGCATCAATGAAATGAATTATACGCGAACGCCCAAAGATCGACCGCATTGCCTGCCCCTGGCTCATCAAAAATTTTATTGATAAAGAAGCTGAG
>JANXWM010000357.1 GCA_025351145.1 Chitinophagaceae bacterium | reverse complement strand
GCTTACGGCAAGTGCCGGGCCCATAAGATTTACAGTGCCTTTCATGGCACGTTTGAGCAACATATCCACGGTAAGTAAACGGTTTATTTCGTTGGTGCCCTCGTAAATGCGGTTAATGCGGCTGTCGCGGTAAGCTTTACTTATCTGGTACTCGTCGCTGAAGCCGTTGCCACCATGAATTTGCACACCTTCATCCACCACAAAATCCAGTACCTCGCTTCCAAAAACTTTTAGCATGGCACATTCGATGGCAAACTCTTCTGCTGCACCTAAATAAGCTTTTTCAAAAGATTCGCCTTTAGCTTTTAATTCAGCTTCTTTTTCATCGATCATATGACCGGTGCGGTACATGGCAGAGTCTGCTATCCATGTGCGTATCGCCATTTCGCCAAGCTTATGTTTAATGGCTCCAAAATTTGAAATAGATGTTTTGAATTGTTCCCGTGCAACAGCATATTGCAGTGAAATTGTGGTTGCAGCTTTAGCACCACCCTGTGTTGCAGCGCAAAGTTTGTAGCGGCCTGTGTTGAGCACATTAAAAGCAATAATATGGCCGCGGCCAATTTCGCCCAACACATTTTCAACCGGCACTTTACAATCCTGGAAATACAACTGAACGGTGGAAGAACCTTTGATCCCCATTTTATGTTCTTCCGGACCTTGTGTAAAACCTTCGGTGCCTCGCTCTATAATGAATGCTGTGAATTTATCGCCGTCAATTTTTGCAAATACGGTATAAACATCAGCAAAGCCGCCATTGGTTATCCAGCATTTTTGTCCGTTTAAAATATAGTGTTTGCCATCTGCGCTTAATGTGGCTGTTGTTTTGGCACCAAGTGCATCGCTGCCGCTGTTAGGTTCGGTTAATCCGTAAGCACCTTTCCATTCGCCCGATGCCATTTTGGGTGAATACTTTTTCCTTTGCTCCTCTGTTCCAAAATAGAGTATGGGCATTGAGCCGATACCGGTATGTGCAGTAAATGCCACACAAAAAGAATAGCCACCACCAAAGCTTTCGGTAATAATAGAAGAGGTAATAAGATCCTTGCCAAGGCCACCATATTCTTCTGGTACACTTGCACCGAGTAAACCTAATTCACCGGCTTTTTGCATGAGCGAAGGCATAAGGCCGGGCTCAAGTTTTTCGATGCGGTCGAGTACGGGCATTACTTCAGTTTTAATAAACTGGCGGCCCATATCCTGTATCATTTTTTGCTCTTCGGAAAAATCTTCAGGGATAAAAGTTTCGTGCGGACTGCTTTCAGTGATCAGCCATTCGCCACCTTTTAAAACAACCGGTTTTGCTGTTGTGGTGTCCATAATAATTCTTTTGAAAAGGTTATATAATTGTTTGAAGTATGAGCAATAAAACCCAGCGCGGATTATTTATTTAAATTATCGTATACCTGGTACAAAACTTTTTTTACTGTTTCAATTTCTTCTTTGGTTACGTCTACCAAAGCCTCATCCATGGTTTGGTTGGCAAGATCAATGGTAAGTGTTTGCAAAGCTTTAGCCTGTTCTGTAAGACAAACAATGTTTATCCTGCGGTCCTGCTTTGAAGCTATTCTTTTTACTAATTTCTGTTTTTCAAGATTGTCGAGCAGCCTCGTAATACTTGGCTTATCGCGAAAAGTACGGTTGCACAGTTCCTGCTGGCTTAAAGAATCTTCGAGCCAGAGATGATACAAGATACTCCATTGCTCAATGGTAATTTCAAGCCCGGCCTGCCTGAAATGCTTTTGCAAACGGCGTGCAACTGCGGTACTGGCCATGCCATTGATAACGCTGTATAATTCCCCTCTTTTAAAATGGTTGTTTGGCATATAGTTAGTTATGCAACTAATTTCAAAATTGATATATCTTTACCAAACTACCAAACTTTATTACCTTAAATTTTCTATAAGAAGTTGTTTGAATTTTATGGGGCAAATGCGCATGAAACCAAAGATGAGTATTGATTTGCGGATAAAGTGATTGCGACGCAACGAAGATGCCATGAAACCTGATGCTGGTATTATTATAAATGAATCTTTACGCTGCTTCTGAGAGAAAAAAAAGCCGGTTATGCAAACACAGTTTATCGCTTATAAAGAATCAAATATTCATTTAAATGTATATGGCAGCGGGCCAAAGTGGTTATTCTGCTTTCATGGTTTTGGGCAGGATGGCAGCAGTTTTAAAACCCTTGAAAAAGCACTGGGAGATGATTATATGCTGCTGGCCATTGACTTTCCTTTTCATGGCAAAACAGAATGGAAACAGGGGCTGCTAATGACACCCGAAGACTTGCTGGGTATAATGGCCATCATTATTCATGAACACACGGCTCCAGAACAAAAGCCCTTTAAATTTTCTATACTGGCATATAGCCTGGGTGGGAGAATTTCGCTGCACCTGTTGCAGATGATACCCAACCAGGTTGAAAAGATATTACTGATTGCCCCCGATGGTTTAAAAGTAAATTTCTGGTACTGGCTTGGTACGCAAACCCGGCCGGGTAATAAACTTTTTGCTTATACCATGAAAAAGCCGCAATGGTTTTTTTGGGTGCTCAACAATAGCCATAAAGCGGGCTTGCTGAATAAAAGCATTATCAAATTTGTACACAGATATGTAGATGATGATGCCGTAAGGGGATTGTTATACAAAAGGTGGACAACACTGCGGCTCTTTAAACCCAACCTTAAAGCTGTAAAACATATTATCATCGAAAAGGGTATTCCGGTCCGTTTGCTTTATGGCAGTTACGACCGCATAATACTGAGCAAACGCAGCAATATGCTGAAAAAAAACAACGAACAGGTTAGCGTTACAATCGTTGACGGCGGCCACGAATTATTAAAAGAAAAATTTGCACCGGTTATTGCTTCATTATTGTCGCAATAATTTGAGTTTCTTTGCAAGCATGTGGTGGATACCAGTTTTTATTTCCGTGCTTTTAACTGCAGCTTACTGTTTGCTGATATTAATTTATTACAGCTGGTTTAAAAAATTGCAACAGTTTAAACCTGCAGCAAACTCAATACCTGTTAACCGCTTTAGTATTGTTATACCTGCAAGAAATGAAGAAGCCAATATTGAAAAATGTTTGGATTCGATTCTAAACAATAATTATTCTCAAAATTTTTTTGAGATCATTGTGGTTGATGATTTCTCAACAGACAATACTTCTTCCATTGTAACAAACATGCAGCAGCAGTTTTCTAACCTAAAGCTGATACAATTAAAAGATATTACAGAAAGCAAGCTTAATTCCTACAAAAAGAAATCGATTGAAACAGCCATCAGCCAGTCTTTGTATGAGTGGATCATTACAACAGATGCAGACTGCATGGTGCCCGAACAATGGCTTGGTTTATTTGATGCTTTTATACAATCAAACAATTCTGTATTTATTGCAGCGCCGGTAAAGTTTATCAATAACAATTCGTTTCTCTCTATTTTTCAATGCCTCGATTTTATAAGCCTGCAGGGTATTACAGCCGCTTCGG
>JANXWM010000343.1 GCA_025351145.1 Chitinophagaceae bacterium | reverse complement strand
GCTGGCTAATGTCCAGGCCGGCCCCACCCAGCAGCAAATAATAAGGACCACCTGGATCAATCTGGTAATAAAAATTGCGCCGGTAATCCGGTTCATCCCTAACCAGTTTGGTATAATATCCCTGCCACTTAATTTTTATTTTAGACTTTGGCAAAAGGTGCTCGCCACCAAGCTGGGTATTAAATATTTTGTTGCTGGTAAAGTAGAATGAGTTTGCTTTTATATCAACATAGCCGCTTGATTGATTTGGGCCTGAACGTAAAATTGTTTGATCATTCGAATTAATCGAATACAGATTATTGAAGAACAGTTTATTGTTGGCATTTAATTTCAATGACAGGTTGCCCATTGCACTTGAAAGTATGCTTCGGTTATAAGCACTGTCAGTATAATTATAAATGGCAGAGGTTCCGTCGGCGTAGAAATCACTCGTAAGTATCTGGCTGTACTTTAATATTGAGTTATAAGTAACACCAAATATCCCTCCAAGTTTTGGATAATTATTTTTCTTGCCGAGCTTGGCTGAAAAAGCACCCGTAACCTGTAATAATGCGTTAACCGGCGCAGAAGAATTATTGATATATGCCCAGTTATTAGGCAATTGTTTTGCAAAACTGTTCCGCTGATCCGGCGGGAGGCTTGAAAAAGTGGCAGTATTAGGAAAAGAAGAAGGCAGTTTTCTTGTGCCATCATCAATGCCAAGCCAGTCTGTTTTTCCACCCTGGTAATTATAATAATTTTTACCTGTAGTTATAGAATTATACCCTGTTCCTGCTTTAACTGAAATGAAATTTTTTTCAGGGACTTCTTTCGTGTTTATTTGTATCAGGCCGCCGGAAAAACTTCCCGGTAAATCGGGTTCGGCACTTTTAACAATAGTTATGTTGTCCACTATTTCGGATGGAAAAATATTAAATGCAAATGTTTTTCGGTCAGGTTCCGAACTTGGCAGTAAGGCTCCATTTAACATGGCTTCGTTGTACCGGTCGTTCATTCCTCTTACAACAACGAATTTATTATCCTGTATGGTTGTACCGCTGATACGTTTAAGAACATCACTGATGTTTTTGTCCGGTGACTTACGTATAAGATCTGCGCTTATGCCATCAGAAACTACCCCGGCATTTCGCCTGAGGGTAAGCAGGGTACTGAGGTTTTCTTTTTTAGCGCTGGTAGATTGAACTACCACATCATTTAATTTACTTTTCGCAAGCGATAACACTGCATTCATTTCAGTTAATTGCCCTTTTGTAATTTCTACTTCAGCAATTTTCTTTGAATCGTATCCTACATAATTAATAAGGAGTGTATATTTTCCTGCAGCAAGCCCGGTTATTTTATAAGTGCCGTCAGTTTCTGTAATGGTCTTTTTAGAATTTTCCATTATAGTTATTACCGCACCTGCCAAGGGCTGGTTACTGTTTTCATCTGTAACCTTTCCTGATAAAATACCTGTTTGTGCAATAGCCCCGGTAAACAGGAAAAAACAAAGCAGAACAGCAATAAGTTTTGGTGACAGCAGCATGTATTTTTTGGGCAAATGTAGTGTTGCACATTCGTTGCAATATTGCCAAATCATTAATTAATTGTTACCAAAAAATAGTGCATAACCTAATCTTGGTCACTACTCTTTTTAATGCAGTTTTTATATTAAGTTAAGGTTATTAAATTGTTAACCACATGCTTTTAAACCCTTTTGCAGCAGGGCTTTCAAAAGATTTATTGCGTTAACGATTTGATAAGATTTAGTTAACATCACTTACTTGGTTTTGCCGTTGCCATCAGCCTATTTTTACCGAAACAAATTATACTTTTTTATGAAAATTAAATCTTTACTTTCAAAAGCATTGGTATTATCCGTACTTGCTGCTTTTGTATTTGGTTCAAGTTTCGCACAGATTAAACCCGTTAAAAAAATCGGGCCGGGTGCAGATACTTTGATCACAAGCAATCAAACATGGTCTTGCGACACAATTTATTTTCTTTCGGGTCATGTGTTCGTAACAAACGGTGCCGAACTTACTATTAAGCCAGGTACAATTGTAATGGGCGATACTGCAGTTGCAGGTTCTTCTTTATTCATTACAAGGGGGTCTAAAATTCATGCAGTAGGTACACCAACCTGCCCTATTGTTTTCACTTCAGCAAAAGCACCTAACCAGAAAACACGCGGCGACTGGGGCGGTCTTGTTTTGTTAGGTAACTCTACTACAAATGCTCCCGGTGGCACACAGTATATCGAAGGTTTGGCTAATGGCCCTTTAACACAATTCGGTGGTGGCCTTAACCCCAATATTCATGATAACTCTGGTGAATTAAATTATGTACGTATTGAATATGCAGGTTATGCATTTGCTCCAAATAATGAAATCAATGGTTTAACTTTTGGTGCAGTTGGCGATGGCACATTGATCGACTTCGTTCAGGTTAGCTATGCAAATGATGATTCATACGAGTGGTTTGGCGGTACTGTAAACTGTAAGCACCTGATTGCTTTCCGTGGTATTGATGATGATTTCGATACGGACAACGGTTTCAGTGGTAAATTACAGTTTGGTATAGGTCTCCGCGATCCATTGGTTGCCGACGTTTCAGGTTCGAAAGGGTTCGAATCAGACAATGATGCTACTGGTGATGCTAATCTTCCTCAAACAAAAGCAGTATTCTGCAACTTTACAGTATCAGCGGGTGGCGATACAACTTCCAACTCATTGTTTACTGCTGGTGCACATATCCGTAGAAACAGCCACATCTATATTTTAAACTCAATTATTATGGGTTACCCTCAGGGCTTGCTGATTGATGGTAACAATACAGGTTCTTCTACTCAGCTTAATGTAGCAAATGATACACTTTCTATTCATAATCTTGTTACTTGTAAATACGCTCCTAAGTATATTACAATGACACCAACAGCTACAACTTACAGCACTTCAGATTCAATTTTGCTGCTGACTAAAGCTGATAGCCGTTTTTATACAGGCAACGCATTTAACCCGCTCGATGCTACACAACTTATCGTTAGAAAGCCTTATACACTTACAGCCCCTGATTTCCGTCCGGGTAAAAAATCTCCTGCTATAGGTTCAGCAAGGTTTACTAACCCGGTTTTAAGCGATCCTTTTTTCACTGTAGTTACCTACAGAGGTGCAATGGGTACATTAACAACTGACAACTGGGCTCAGGTTTGGACTAACTTTAATCCAGGGATCGTTAACTACAGAGGTGCATGCAAATGTGCTGTAGCTGCTGCTGTAGCTGCAGTTTCAGAAGATGATGCAGTTGCAAAAGGCGAAGTAAGCATCTATCCTAACCCTGCTAAAGGTTCTTTCAATGTTAGCCTCAACGGTTTTACCGGCAGCGTTAACGTTAAGGTTACCAACATGAATGGTTCAACCGTTTACAACAAACAAACTTCCGTATCTGCAAAAAGCGTAATCTCTGTTGTACTTAACAATGCAACAGCTGGTTTATATTTTGTAACAGTTACAAACGGCGTACAGTCAGTAACAAACAAGATCAACATCATACAGTAAAATAGCATGTGTTAATTTTTTTTAACACCAGCGCCCTTGATTTCTATCCGGGGCGCTTCATTTTTTATATACCCTAAGCAAATTTCTTTTTCTTTCTTTTGAACCCGGCAAGGAATATCTATTGATCGTTCCTTGCGTCGCACCCTTCTGCGTTCTTAACTTTAAGCAGCATAGGCTGCTTGCTATTACCCGTTAACTACATGCAGGCAGCCAAAAGCTCATAGTGCTTCTTTAGTACAAGAGTGCGACGCAAGAAAAGCTTCATTCATATTCCTGTGCCTGGTCCATAAATCCTTTACACGCCGATAAACTAAATGCAAAACTTAATATTAAACTATTGTTACTTTTTATAATTTTATTGGTTACATAAAATGAAAATTGAAAACATGTTTTTTAATATTGGTTATTACGGCTTTGCTAAACTCATCA
>JANXWM010000340.1 GCA_025351145.1 Chitinophagaceae bacterium | reverse complement strand
TTCGCAGTACGCCAGCCGCTGTTAGCCCATCACCAGAACAAATGCAGGCGAGCATGCAGCAATGGATGGCATGGATTGATAAACTCAGGTCTCAAAACATTTACAGCGGAGGCGAGCCGCTTACGCAGGCCGGTAAAGTAGTGAAAGGCGCAGAGCCATTAATTACTGACGGCCCTTTTGCAGAAAGCAAAGAAGTGATAGGCGGCTATTTTATTGTTAAAGCAGATACTATTGAAGAGGCCGCTGAACTGGCCAAAGGTTGCCCCGATTTTGCAGCAGGCGCAAGCGTAGAAGTAAGGGAAATAATGAAGATGTAATGAAAGATAAAACGGCCTCTGCGCAACAACTCGTTGATCATCTTTTTCGCCACGAAGCGGGAAGGATGATTGCCGTGTTGACGCGTATTTTTGGCATGCATAATTTAGAACTTGCCGAAGATGTAATGCAGGAAGCCTTTTTAAAAGCAGTACAAACATGGAAGTTTGAAAATGTACCTGATAACCCCGCTGCATGGCTGATGCAGGTTGCCCGTAATAAGGCAATTGATATAATAAGGCGGCAACAAAACTTTCAGATTTATTCAAAAGAAGTTGCCCATCAGTTACAAGACGAAACAGAAAATACCCTGCAGCAATTCTTCTCTGAACATGAAATTGCAGACAGCCAGTTGCGAATGATTTTTGCATGCTGCCACCCACTGCTAAAAGAAGAAGACCAGGTGACACTTACTCTAAAAACGATTTCAGGTTTTAGCAGCACAGAAATTGCACGGGCACTGGTTACCAGTGAAGCTACTATTCAAAAGCGTTTATACCGGGCAAAACAATTTATTAAAGACAACAGTATACAACTGGAAATACCTGCTGGCAACCAGTTGAAACAAAGGCTGGCAATGGTATATACGGTTTTGTACCTCTTATTTAATGAAGGATATAATTCGTTAAAAGCAGATGAATTAATAAGAACCGACCTGTGCATGGAAGCCATACGGTTATGTTTACTGTTAACAGAGCATACTGCCACGCAGCAACCTTCTTCGTTTGGTTTGCTTTCGCTAATGTGTTTTCAATCTTCCCGATTTGACAGCCGGCTTGATGAAAACAATTCTATTATCCTGCTCCAGCACCAAAACAGAAATAAATGGAACAGGGAATTGATTGATAAGGGCTACTATTATTTAAACAAGTCGGCAATGGGTGAAGAACTTACGGTGTATCATATTGAATCAGCTATTGCAGCGGAACATTGTTTGGCTGCATCTTTTGAAGAAACCAACTGGCAGCGCATACTCTATTTTTACGATCTTTTGCTGCATCAAAAACAAACAGCAGTTGTTGTATTAAACAGGGCTGTTGTATTAGCCCATTTAAATAAAAAAGACAGGGCCATTGATGAAATCCTGCGCATAAAAGATATTGAAAAACTGCTGCAGTCACAATACATTTACAGCGCCGTTTTAGGTGACCTGTACCTGCAACTCAGTAATTTAGATAATGCAGAAAAATATCTGATGATAGCTTATAAACTTACTACTTCACAAGCTGAAAAAAAACTCATTGCAACGAAATTAGAAGCGGTATACGGCCACTAAATGACAAAAAATGCCGCTTATAAAAACGGCATTTGAGCGGAAAACGAGACTCGAACTCGCCACCTATAGCTTGGGAAGCTATCGCTCTACCAGATGAGCTATTTCCGCATACTGCTAAGGTAAAAAAAATGATTAATAAATAAGATCTTCGTAAGCACTTTGCAATTCATTGTAAGCATGATTATCACCAACCTGCCTGGCAGCCTCCATTCCTCTTTTATACCATTGCACTGCAAGATCTGTTTCATCGTTACGTTCCAGTAATTTTGCCAGGTGATAATAAGAACCTGCATAATCAGGCGAATCGCTAAGTATATCTTCAAAATAATCCCTGGCTTTTGCATCATCCCCTGCTTTTACATACTCCAATGCAAGTGCGTGACGCATTAAATTATCCTTAGGTGTTACCTTTAAAAATTCAAGTATTTTCCCTATGCGGTCCATCTATCAAAAGTAAGGCTTATATAAATTATAAGAAGTATGGATTTAGAATCAGACTAAATTAAAAATATTAAGAAAAAATGCAATTTTTAATAATAGGTTCATCCCTTTTGAAACAATCTTATGCCTTTGAATCTTTATAAACTGCAATTTTGTTATAATCAAATACTATACAATTTTAAAATTCTTTAAAAATAATATTCATTTTCAACCACTTAGATTTTTTTTAGTTTCTTTGGCACATTAATTGACAGTTGGCGCTTGATTTTTTCAGGCCTTGAGTAATAAAAAAAGCTCATCAAAAAAGTCTGCGGGATGATTTTTTAAAAGATGTATAAAACATACTTTAAACAATTAAACAGCCTTAAATGAAAACTTTATATTCACTGCTTTTATTGGTTTGCTTCGTATTCAGCACCGATGCCCAATCTGATGCTAAATCGCCTGCACATGAAGATACTAAACCTTCAAGGGTAACAGAAGTAACAGGTATCCTGGTTTCTGATAGTATTACTTTATCCACTAAGGACAGTTTGGAAAAATTATTATCCGACAGTTTAGGTTTAAAAATTACCAAAACACTTTTTGGCATTGCAAGTTTTTACAGCCGTAATCTTGAAGGCACTAAAACTGCAACAGGAGAAACTTTTCATCATAATAACCTCACTGCAGCAAGTAATAATTTTAAATTAAACAGTTGGGTTCGGGTTACAAATTTGAAAAATGGAGAATCTGTTATTGTTAGAATAAATGACAGAATGCACCCAAAGATGGCTAAAAAAGGAAGAGTTGTAGACCTTACTTATTCTGCCGCGAAAAAAATCGGACTTACAGGTAAAATTGGTGTTACAAAAGTTAAAGTGGAGCAGGTAGTAAAAGGTTCAGCCGAATAATATTCTATTCATACCTCAGCGCCGTAATAGGATTAAGTTTAGAGGCTTTTATTGCAGGCCATAAACCGGCAAGTAAACCAACGGCGGTACAAATGACTATCCCTGTTATTACCCAACCCCACGGCACAACAAAACCAGTGTGAAGGAATAAGGAGAAAAGATTGCCAATAAGTACACCCAGCACAATTCCAAAAAAAGCGCCAAGCAAACTGATAATCGTTGATTCAAACAAAAATTGCTGACGGATATTGCGCCTTTTTCCACCAAGTGCTTTTATTAAACCTACCTCTCTTGTTCGCTCATTAACTGCCACCAGCATAATATTCATTAAACCGATTGCGGCTCCGATAAGCGTTATTAAACCTATGGCTCCAGCCGCACCTTGTATACTGCCTAAAAGACTAATAAAAGTTTCAGCCAGTTTATCGCTTTTCTCTACTACAAAATTTTCATCATCCCTTGGTGTTAGTTTTCTAATCCCTCTAAAAACCGAGGTTGCTTCGTCTATTGCGCCGGGAAGTAATTGAAGGTCGTTTGCCATTACCCCAATTAAAAAAGAAGAGGAAACATTACTAAGCCTTCTCACATTATTATAAGTAGTTATTACTACATTATCTGCACGCAGCAATGCACTCGATCCTTTACTTTTAAGCACACCAATAACACGGTAAGGCATACCGCTAATGTTGATAATTTTTTCAACAGCCTTATAATTATTACCCTCACCAAATAATTTTGTTGCAACATCGCTGCCAAGTACGCAAACATTACGGCCGGTTTGCACATCAAGCACGTTAAAATTTCTGCCGCTTTCCACGGTAAACCCATTTACCTGAAGATAATTTTCATCCCCACCCCGCATACTCACATTTGGGTTTGTTTTTTTACTTTTATACCTTACTTCATTGTTACCAGGGCCACTAAGTGAGATACATGAAATAGCGGGGTAGTTAAAAGATGATTTGAACATTTCAGCCTCACGCAGCTGTATAGGTTTATCGAGGTTCGACTTTTTAAGTTTCTTTGTCTTATCAACTTTTTCTGTTTGATTATCATTGCCAAACCTGAAACGTTCTTTATACGAGATCGTAAACCCATTGGCCCCCATAATAGAAAAACTATCCCTCAGGCTTCCGTTCATTGCATCGATTGCTGTAATAATACCGATAAGCGCCATAATGCCAAATGCAATAATAGCAACAGTTATACCTGTTCTCAATTTATTACTGCGAACAGTGCGAAATGCAAGTGCAAAGGAATCTTTAAGCGTCATAATTTTTTTGAATCATTTTTTACTGGCAACAAAACAATGGTGATCGCCTGTTGTGTCACTCACTTATACGTTCAGAACTTTATTCGGCAACAGGCTGCGTGTATTGAGTTTTAGCTAAAATGCAGAAAAGCCTTTATATGCAGCCTCAAGCTCAAATCCTTTCTATAGTACAAGAGTGCGACGCAAGAGAAGCTTCATAGTAATTCTTCAGCCCGGTACACAAAATTCTTTATAAAGATAAAGGCATTACGGCATGCATGCGTAAAAAACAGATAGATGGATAACTTTTGGTTTGAATGGTTAGAAATACAACCAGTTCAATATTAATGTTGGAAAAATACCAAGCAGGATAATAATTGCGGCCAGGGCAATAATACCATATTTGAAAGATGGGGTAACAACTTCGGTTTCAGGATTGCCTTCTTTAAAATACATTGCCTGTATAACCCGGAAATAATAATACACACTTACTGCGGCAAATAGCACGCCCAATACTACGAGCCATGTATAAGAGCCGGTTTTAAGAACAGCAGCAAGCATATAATATTTGGCGAAAAATCCTGCAGTTAATGGGATGCCGGAGAGTGACAAAAGGAACACCGTATTGGTTGCGGCCAAAACAGGTTGCGTTTTTGCGAGGCCATTATAACCTTCAAATGTATAATCTTTCATTTTTACAAGAATGGCAAAAATGCCAATTGTTGCAAGGCTGTATGCTGCTGAATAAAGGAGAATGCCTTCGCTTGCTACATCGTTAAGACTAATCAGTGCAAAGAGCATAAAGCCTGCCTGTGCAATACTTGAATAGGCCAGCATTCGTTTTACACTTTGCTGAAAAACTGCGGTAATATTTCCTACAAGCAAAGTTGCTACAATCAATATGGCATAGATCATTTTCCAGTCAACAGCTGCGCTTGTTTCGTTCATACGCACTGAGCAGAGCTTAATAAAAGCAATAAAACCTGCAGCTTTTACAATAGTTGCCATGAAGGAAGTAAATACACTTGGCGCACCATCATAGACATCGGGGGTCCAGAAATGGAATGGGGCTGCAGAAACTTTAAATGCCATTGACACAAGTAAAAATAAAAGCCCCAATATTTCAAGAAAAGATGCCGTGCCTTTATAAATGTTGGGGAAAGTACGAACAGCTTCCATAGCAAAAGTACCGGTACCACCATAAGTAAGCGCAATACCCATCAGCATGAGACCGGTAGAAAAAGAGCCCATAAGAAAATATTTTAAAGCAGCTTCATTGCTTTTCATATTGCGCTTATCGCTTCCCGTTAAAATATATAATGGAATAGATAAAATCTCTATACCCAAAAACAATGTAAGTAAGTTATTGTATGAAGAAAGCATTGCAACGCCACAGAGAACAAAGAATATTAAAGTGAAATATTCCGCAACATAGTTTCCGGTTTTCTCTATTTCTTTACCAGTAAGCAAAACATATATTAAAGTAGCCCCAATTGCAATGGAGTTAAATAACAAACCAAAGCGGGTAAATGAAAGCAGCCCATGCGTATCAATGATAAATAATGTATTACCATAAGTATCGGCAATATTGGCTATCAGCAAAACCAGCAGGCCTGTAGATGCAATATGCCTGAAGCGGCTTTTGCTTTTTACAAGAAAACTGCAAAGCATCATCATAACACCCAAAGCAGCAGAAAGTATAATTGCGTTCATATTGTAACTGTGCTGTTCTTTAATTATAAGGATGAAATTTACTTAACACTGACTGAACAGTATCATTTGTGAGTTGCATCATTGGTTGTGGATATACACCCAAAACAATAACAACAATTACAAGTACAACCAGCATCATTTTTGATCCTGATGTAATATCATCTGCACCAACGGTAGCAATAGATGTACTGCCATAAAAAACTTTCTGAATCATATTCAACGTATAAACAGCAGCAAGTATGATACTTATACCCGCAATTGCTGCAAACCAAATACCGTAAGTAAAAAGCCCGTTAAACATCATAAACTCGCCAACAAATGCATTGGTCAAAGGCAATGCAATATTTGCAAGTGCCATTATAACGAGTAATACTGCGAGTGCAGGAGCCTTTATAGCAAGACCGCCTAATTCACTAATCCTGCGTGTTCCCAATTGTGATTCAATTACTTCGGCAACGATCCACAATCCAATCACATTTATCCCGTGATTAAACATTTGAATCATCACCCCCTGGATACCCACTTCGGCAGTGGAGAAAATGGCAGCGCACATTAACCCAATATGCGCAATGGATGAATAGGCGATCAGGCGTTTTATGTCATCCTGCCTTATAGCAATGAACGATGCATAAAGCATCCCGGTTATACTCAGGATAATAATCAATTGGCTGTATTGTACCGTTGCATGCGGAAAAGCGGGCACTAACCAGCGCAAAACAGCGAACAAGCCCATTTTAACCATTACGCCACTTAAAATCATGGTTACGGCTGTAGGCGATTGTTCATAAGTATCCGGTTGCCAGGTATGAAAAGGAAAGATGGGCATCTTGATTGCAAATGCAATAAAGAAAAGCCAGAATGCAAAGTTCTCTTCACCTGCTGATAGCCTGGCATTATAAAAAGACTGCAAAGCAAATGAATGATCCGGTGTTTTAAAATAAACATACAATATACCAACGAGCATCAATAATGAACCCACAAATGTGTATATAAAAAACTTAAACGTAACCTGTATCCTTTTTTCACCACCCCAGGAAGAACATAGAAAATAAGCAGGTATAAGTGCAAGCTCCCAAAAGAAATAAAACAACAAACAATCCATAGATAGAAATACACCCATCAATCCTGTTTGAAGCAATAACATCAATGCATAAAAACTTGCCGGTTTTTTATAGTCGTTGTTGTAAACTGAAGCAAAAACAACCGGAAAAGCGATTGAAGTTAAGAGGCAAAGCATTTTCCCCATTCCATCCAGACCAATACTAAACCTGGCTCCTAAAGATGTAATCCAGGCCGCATCAAACGATAATTGGGCCGCATCAAACAAACCGGATAAACCAGCAAATACTACAATAAGCGTAAGTATCGATGCAAAAAGCGACAAACTTTTTGCATCTCTTTCACTCTTTGTAAAAAAAGTACAGAGCCCGCTGATTAATGGTATCAATATGAGTAATAATGCTATCATATCCTTTTTCCTTTTACTGCCTGTATTTTAAAAATACTTTTAACTCTCAGGCGGCAATTACCAATTTTAAGATTCAAAAAAATCCCTCAAAAAACTGAGGTCATCTATATAAAGTTCACTTTCTGTTCAAATAATTTTAATACAGGCATCAATTTTCATGGCATCGTTCCTTGCGTTCTTGATCCCGTATGCCCTCATCGGGACGCAATCCCTGCCACAACTGCGTTCACGCAGGCAGGACTCCATCGTTCATATCAATGGTCATCTTCAGCATCATGCGCAATGTGCCTGTCTGCATTTGAACGGGGTAATAGAAATAGAACTTAATTGGCAGGGCAGTAT
>JANXWM010000301.1 GCA_025351145.1 Chitinophagaceae bacterium | reverse complement strand
GCTTACTGGCAATAACCTTGGTATGCTTTCATCAACATGCATGCAGATAACTTCTGCGATTACCAACTGGCCTGCACCACCGTTTTCGCCAAGGCTTTTTACTTCGAGCACTTTACATTCAAGTTTTACTTTGGCTTCTTTTACCATCGGTGGTTTTACATGTATGGCGGCTTGTTTTGTAAAGCCTGCTTTTATAAATTCATCAACCCCTTTTGCAAATTCGCAACTTGATAAACTCATTTGCTGTACCATATCGTAATGGCAAATGTTTATCACCACTTCGGGTACTTCGAGTATATTTTGTAAAGTATGCTTAGTAGTATTATCTCTAACCCTTCTTGCAGGAGAAAAAATTACAATCGGTGGATTTGCCGAAAACATATTGAAAAAACTAAAGGGGCTAAGGTTTATATTTCCTGCTGCATCAATGGTGCTTGCAAATGCAATGGGCCTCGGCGCTATTGCATGCTGCAGCCAGTTTTGTTTTTCGCCGGGACGTAAGTCTTTTAATTCTAAAGTAAGCATAGAAATACATTTTTAAAAGGCAGGTAAGCTGCGCCTGCGAACCAAAGATGACTACTGCTATTCAGTACAAGAGTGCGACGCAAGGAACGATTAATAGAGAACAAAAGATTGGTTCAAAAAACTATATATTTTTCTTCAACGCCAGTATCGAAAAATCACTATCTTCTTTTACAATCGTATTACTCAGTTTCCCTAAACCATCAATTTCCATTTCAACAGTATCGCCTTCTTTTAGCCATTGTTCTTCGTAATCAGGATCATTAAGTTTGCCCGTGCCATTCAATTCAAGAAAACAGCCTGTACCCACGGTGCCGCTGCCTACAACATCGCCGGGCTGCAGCGTAACACCGTAAGAGCAGCGTTCAATGATCTCAGCAAAAGTCCAGTCCATATCGCCTGCATTGCCTTCGCTTACCTGCACGCCGTTTACAAAACATTTCATGGTAAGGTTCCAGTTTTTGCCGGTATGATTTTCTTTTGCAGGTATTTCAAATTGTTCAAGTTCATCAAGGGTTACAAGGCATGGCCCAAGCACCGTTGCAAAATCTTTTCCTTTAGCTGGCCCAAGGTTCAGCAGCATTTCTTCTGCCTGCAATCTTCTCGCACTCATGTCGTTCATTATTACAAGGCCGCCAATATATTCATCAGCTTCTGCGGCAGGTACGTTGCGCCCCTGTTTGCAAATGATGATGGCCACTTCCAGTTCAAAATCAAGCCGCTCAAAATGATCGGGCATACACGAAATTTCGCCCGGCCCCTGCACACTGTGGTGATTGGTAAAATAGAAGATGGGATACTGGTCAAACTCAGGTATCATAGGCGCTTTGCGGTTGCGCCTTGCCGCTGCCACATGCTGGCGAAATGCATAACCATCCCTGCAGCTCGTGGGGAAAGGAAGCGGCGAAAGTAACTGCTCCGCTTCAACGGGAACGCCCTTATCTTTTCCAATGCGGCCATCAAGAATGGCTTTGTTTACAGCGGCTGCAATTGCATGATTTTCTTCCCAGTAAGTAAGGAACATGTTCATAGAAGAAGGCAGTTCCGGGTGCAGCAGGTCGCAATCAAATAAAAGGTCATCAACAAGAAAAGCAAGCTGGTCGTGACCATCTTTCAGGTAAGAAACTAATTTCATATCGTATGTTTAATTTTTATTTTTAGCGCATAAATGTAGGGGGAAATTTTTATGTTCCGGGCTTTGGGTTTTTATGGCATCGCCTGTTGCGTCGCACTCTTGTACGTTCGGATTATGATCGGACAAGCTGCGAGCCATGAGCTACGAGCCGTGAGCAAAATACAAGGGCCCGTAGCTCGTGGCTAAAAGCTCATAGCTATTCTTCAGTACAAGAGTGCGACGCAACAAAAGCTAAATAGTTGTTCTAATGCCCGGTCCAAAAATGTGTTTATTAATTTTTATAGAAATAGAACTTGTTGTAATATCTTGTACCATAATTATAAAAACTAAAATTGCCATGAGAAAAATTTCGCTTCAACATTATATTATACCGGTTCTATTGCTGGTTATCATTCCTTTTTTAATAAACGCGCAAACCATACAAACCAATACAAAAAGTAATACTGTTGACTACGAGAGGCTGGGAAAGATTGATGCAGTGGTAAATGATTACATCAGTAAAAAGTGGCTTACAGGCGCTGTGTCTATCGTAATAAAAGATAACCAGGTGGTACAATACAAAGGTTATGGTTACGCGGATGCGGACACTAAAAAGCCGATGCAGAAAGATCAGATCTTTCGCATTATGTCACAGACAAAAGCAATTACAAGTGTTGGAATAATGATTCTTTACGAGCAGGGAAAACTGTTGCTTGATGAACCCATTTCAGATTTTATTCCTGAGTTTAAAAACCCTGTTGTGCTGGATAAATTCAACGATGCAGATACAACCTACACAACCGTTCCGGCAAAAAGAGAAATTACATTTCGTGATTTGTTAACGCATACTTCAGGACTTGATTATACAGATATAGGCAGTTCAAAAGTACAGGCCATTTATACAAAAAACCATATCCCATCAGGGCTTGGTTATTTTGATGCAAGCCTGCTCGAAAGTATGAAGGCACTGGGTAAATTACCACTCTCTTTTCAGCCCGGCGAAAAATGGCAATACGGATTAAACTGTGATTTGCTTGGTTGTTTAATAGAAGTAATCAGCGGAATGAACCTCGAAATGTTTCTTACCAAAAATATTTTTGAACCGCTTGGCATGAAGGATACTTATTTTAATGTGCCTGCTTCAAAAGCAAATCGTTTGGCAACAGTTTATACAGAAGATGAACAGAACAAAGTAATTAAATGGAGCCATGAGTTCAGGCATATTGATCCTGATTATCCTACCATGAACAAGCATTATTTTTCAGGTGGTGCAGGGCTTTCTTCTACTGCTTTTGATTATGCTGTTTTTATGCAGATGTTGTTGAATGGAGGTACATATAACGGGCATCAGATAATTTCAAAACGCACAGTGGAAATGATGACCAGTAACCAAATAAATACCGGCCTTTTTGGAGATGATTATTTTGGTCTTGGCTTTGGTATTACCTCAGAAAAAACGGCTGATAAAGGGCCGCGAAATGCCGGTTCTTTTGCATGGGGCGGTTATTACGGTACCACTTACTGGGCCGATCCCAAAGCGCATTTGGTGTGTCTTTTTATGACACAACAAAGCCCCAACAGCCATGGCAATGTGGAAGCAAAATTTGAGTCGATAGTTTATTCCAGCCTCAAATAAAAGATGATGTTATTTCTGCTCTTTCACTTTGCAGCTGCTTAAGCCAAAAATTGCGTAGAGCGGGCAAAAACTAATAAAGGCAGTGGCAAGCAATACGCCTCCAAGTATAAGCAAAATCATGCCGACTGTTCCTGTAACCGTTCCTGTAAAGTAAAGAACAGCAAAAGCTATTGCAAGAATAACCCTGATAACAGAATCGGCACTTCCCAGATTTTTTTTCATAAAAAAAATTATGCGGCAAAGCTAAACGGAACAACTCATGGGAAACATGATAAAAATCATATCGCCGGATTTTTTTGATATTCATTATTAACCTAGCGCAAGAATATTTATGAAGCTTTACTTGCGTCGCACTCTTGTACTGCAGGAATTCTATTCAGCAATAGCGAAGATATATGGCTTCACTAAAACAGGTACTTCAACCGCAAACACACTTACTTAAATGTATTCATGCTAACTTACGCCAATGACCGGACTCATCATATCTATCATCAGCATTGCAGTGCTTGCATGGTTTATTTTTAAAAAGCCGGCAATGGTTAACAACCCCGTTAAACTACCAGAAAATTTTAAAGCTTTGCTTGAAGAAAATGTGGCCTTTTACAGGTCGCTCAGTGGGGCGGATAAAACACGTTTTGAAGAAAAGATAAAAGATTTTCTTTCTTACGTAACTATTAGTGGCGTAAATGCAGAAGTGGATGAACTTGACAAATTACTGGTTGCGAGCAGCGCAATAATACCCGTATTTGGTTTTGATAAATGGCACTATTATAACCTGCGCAACGTATTGCTTTATCCCGATGCTTTTACTGCAGATAATTTCTCGGCTGATTCAGGCGAAAGAAATACGTTAGGTATGGTGGGCACAGGTGCTATGCAGCAAATGATGATACTTTCGAAACCCTCACTGCGGCAGGGTTTTAAGAACGAAACAGATAAAAACAATACCGGTATTCATGAGTTTGTGCATTTGCTGGATAAGGCAGACGGAGAAACAGATGGTATACCGGAACAATTGCTCAGCAGGCAGTACACTATTCCATGGCTTAAACTGATTAAAGAAAATATTGATGAAATAAGAAAAGGAAATTCTGACATTAACCCTTACGGCTCTGTAAGCAAAACGGAATTTTTCGCCGTAGCATCAGAATATTTTTATGAACGGCCCGACCTTTTTAAAGAAAAACATCCCGAATTATTTGAGCTGATGAAAGAGGCTTTTCAGCAGCAGCCCGAAACTAAAAAATAGAACCGGTCATTTGCCTTTTCTTGTTCAGTAAAGAATCGGAACGTACAAGAGTGCGACGCAACGATGCCTCATAGCATTACTAAAGCCCGGTACAAAATATTAGAAAGGAATGGTAACTTTTGCTTTTTTATTTTTTCGTGCAGATATCCAGCGGGGCCCATTTTTAATAAGGTCAATGGCCTGCGAATCTGGTGCCTGACCTAAAGATTTTATGACATTGAAATTATAAGGTGTTCCATCGTCGTGAACCAAAAATTCTACTTCCACATCTCCGCTAACGCTACCGCCATTATTGGTTGAATCTAATTTTTTATGCAGCTTTTTATACACGTAATCCTGGAACGATTGCCAGCCACCCGCGGGGAATGCGCTGTCTGCATCCACAAATTTATTCTTTGTTTTTTTCTCCGTTGCATAGCCGGTTACAACCACTTCAGAAAGGGATTGATTATCTGGCAATACGGCGATATTATTATTTGCATTTGTCTTCAACGCCGTTTGTGTGGAAGCAAAACCTACGGAAGAAACGGTTACATTCAATAGGCTATCCGGTGCTTTTAAAGTAAAGTAACCATTGGCATCTGTAAGTGTTGCTTGTTGTTTACCTGCACTGATAACCGCATTGGCCAAAGGCTGTTTGTTATTATCTGTTACGCGGCCTTTAAATTCATTAACATCTTTAGTTTTAAAATTAAATTGAACAGTATCCAACATAGCTTGCGATCCAGATTTGGTAAAATCTTTTGTTGTTTGTGGGGCAACAGGTGCAAATGTAATTGCTGCTTGCGTTTCAGCGTTTTCATCCTTCTTAATTATTGGTGCCGCATTTTTATCAGCATTCTGTAAAACCGGTGCTGTCGCAAGCCCGCTGGCGGCCTTAGGTGAAGCAATAATTTTTTCTTTGCCTAAATTATTATTTACTAATGCTGTATTGTCTTTATTTGCTTTTGCTGTGAGAGTTTCCGCTATTACTGTATTGGTATCAACAGTTGCGGGTTGAACAATCGTATCTGCTTTCTGTTCTTTTGCCACATTAACCTGCGCAATATTTTTATGATGTTCATCACTGCTCAAAGAAAAAATATACCAACCGGTTGTGCCTGCACCAGCAAGTAAAATAACCATAGCCGCTACCCGCCACCATTGAAAATTTTTCGTTGACATTACCACAACTTTCGCATCTTCTTTATTTGTTTGAAGCAATGCAGTAATCTCATTCAAATGTTTATTGCTCTGTTCAAATGGCGCATTATTAAAACCTTCAATGGCATCGGCTAAAAAAGGGTCCTGCAATGCAGCGCGTTCCATTTCATGCATTTCTTTTGCACTCATGCTGCCCTGCAGGTATCGCTGAATATCAGCCGCAGAATAATTAATATGTATGTTTTGCTCAGCCATTCTTTTCCATACAAATTTTAAGGTTTCGCCTGCCGTTCTGTATCAGGCTTCTAACTTTACCCCAATCGATACCTGTTTGCTCCACAATTTCGTTGTAACATTTATTCTCTAAGTAAAACAATTTAATGCTTTGTCTCTGCTCTTCGGGCAGGCGTTCCATGCACAATTCCAGTTTTTTAAAATCCTGTTCACGTTCCAATACGGTATCCAGATGCTCAAAGTTCTCCGATTGCATAAGCCCCGGCTGAAATTCTACCGTTACCATTTTCTTTGCACTGCGTAACTGCATCAGGCAGTGGTTTTTAGCCAGTACATACAGCCAGCTTTTAAAATTTTGCACTTCGTGGTTGGGCAGTTTTTGAACCAGCTCCTGGTAAATATTCATCACTGCATCTTTTGCAGCTTCTCCATCTTTTAAATACTTAAGGCAGGTACCGTAAATCAGGTCTGCATAGCGCAGGTACAATTTTGCAAGCACATCCTGGCTTCCGTTGCTTTTAAACAGCAGCAGCAATTCATCGTCCGTTTCAGGCGCTTTCTCTATGTGCTTTATGGGTATCAAAACGCTTGCAAGATATTTTATTTTTTATGAACCCAACAGTTGAATATCTATGAAGCTTTTGTTGCGTCGCACACTTGTACTTTCTGATTATGACTGAGCTTTCAACAGCCCCTCCTATTCGAGCCACATATTTTTTTTCGAAATTTTTATGTAAAATTTTTCAGCCCTGCATCTTGCCTTTAAATCAACTGTTATGAAACCACAACTGCAACTCCACATTCCAAAACCCTGCCACGAAGACTGGAACCAAATGACAACTGTTGATA